>JBDTAG010000027.1:0-15345 GCA_039924745.1 Rhodoferax sp. | reverse complement strand
AGGTCAAGTGCAGCAAGCAAGACTCCTGCACGTACCAAAAAAATACCTGCGTTCCAGAAATGCCCACCTGCCAACAACAATTCTTGCGCACGTGCCGCATCCGGCTTTTCGATAAATTGTTGCACCGCGTGCGCGCCGGCTTGCCCTTCTAGGGTCCGTCCTTGTTGGATATATCCGTATGCAGTGCTCGGAAACGAGGGCTGCACTCCGAACGTAACTATTGAACCTGCAAGTGCGGCAGGCACGCCGTTACGAATCGTTGCAGCAAATCCATCGGGTTCTGGGATATGGTGATCTGCAGGCAAAAACAACAACAAAGCATCGTTAGGGGCGTTCAACGCGGCGGCGGCCATTGCGGCGGCGGTATTGCGGGCCACGGGTTCCAGCAATATCGTCGCAGACAATCCCGCGGCATCAACACAATCCTGCACCAAAAACCGATGGTCCTCACTGGCAACAACTATCTGATCCTTGGATAAACGAGCCGCTCGCTCCAGCGTTAGCTGCAATAAGCTCTTACCAGCGATCAGAGGGACGAATTGTTTAGGGAGTGCCTTGCGTGACAAAGGCCATAGCCGAGTTCCACTTCCACCACACAAAACGACGGAAATGATACTTTCTGGCGTTGTACGCTCTATTGAATTCATGCAGCTGCTGCTCTAGTATAGATAGCAGCAAGGTTAGCATAGGCTGATGGTAGGGCAACGTACTACAAGGTAACATCACCCTGAATTGATTTACATTGACCAAGCAATCAGCGATGATACTTACGTCTTACCCGCAACGTCTATTCTTATCGGTTCATGGCCACTGTCGACCCACAACAACGTGACAATCAAACCATAGCCCTTCCCGGCCTCGGGCGGGCGCTGATCGCTGCGGGCAAGCTGGAACAGAAGTCAGCAGAGGACCTATATCGCAAGGCTTTATCCACAAAAAATAGCTTTATTGCTGAATTAGTCGGGTCGGGAGCAGTATCAGCCGCTGATCTGGCACATACATTGTCCGCAGCGTTCGCAGCACCATTGCTGGACCTGGATGCAATCGACAGTAACCGATTGCCCAAGGGATTGCTTGACAGCAAGATATGCACCGCATATCGGGTAGTCGTGCTCAGCAAGCGCAGTAACCGTCTGATTGTTGCAACAGCAGATCCCTCAGACCAGGCCGCCGCCGAAAAAATTAAATTTTCTACGCAGATGGGCGTTGACTGGGTTATCGCAGAGTACGACAAACTCTCCAAGCTGGTGGACGCCAGTGCTACAACCGCGACGGAGGCGATGGAAGACATCATCGGCGGAGACTTCGAATTTGACGAGGCAACAGCAGAGGCTGTTATTGACAACGGTCAGGCTAATACGTCGGAAGTAGAAGATGCGCCGGTTGTTCGCTTTCTCCACAAGATGTTAATGGACGCGTTCAGTATGCGGGCCTCGGATTTGCACTTCGAGCCATACGAGCACACCTACCGTGTTCGGTTCCGTATCGATGGAGAATTGCGCGAAATTGCGTCGCCTCCGATAGCTATTAAAGAGAAATTAGCCTCGCGTATCAAAGTGATTTCGCGCATGGATATCTCTGAAAAACGTATCCCTCAAGACGGGCGAATGAAATTGAAAGTTGGACCAGACCGCGTCATTGATTTTCGAGTTAGCACCTTGCCAACGCTGTTCGGTGAAAAGATTGTGATCCGTATTTTGGACCCCAGCAGTGCCAAACTGGGAATCGACGCTTTAGGTTATGAACCCGAAGAAAAAGAACGTCTACTCAAAGCGATTGAGCGCCCATATGGCATGATTTTGGTTACGGGCCCTACTGGTTCAGGTAAGACCGTGTCTCTGTACACTTGCCTTAACCTGTTAAACCAACCCGGCGTAAATATTGCTACCGCCGAGGACCCATCAGAGATTAACTTGCCCGGCGTTAACCAGGTCAACGTCAATGAGAAAGCTGGTTTGACATTTGCAGCGGCGTTGAAATCCTTTCTGCGTCAAGATCCCGACATCATCATGGTGGGCGAAATCCGGGACTTAGAGACGGCAGACATCTCTATCAAAGCCGCACAGACAGGTCACTTGGTGCTTTCCACACTGCACACCAACGATGCTCCTGCAACGCTGACACGGATGCGCAATATGGGTATTGCAGCGTTCAATATTGCGTCCAGCGTGATTTTGATCACCGCGCAGCGTCTGGCCAGACGCCTTTGTCCCACTTGCAAAGCGCCTGCGGATGTCCCCCACTCTGCACTTCTTAGCGCTGGCTTTACTGAAGATCAATTGGATGGAACTTGGAAGCCCTTTAAGCCGGTGGGCTGTTCCGCCTGCAACAATGGCTACAAGGGACGCGTAGGCATATACCAAGTGATGCCGATCAGCGAAGAAATCCAGCGCATCATTTTGCGCGACGGCAGCTCACTAGATATAGCCAAACAGTCTGAATTGGAAGGCGTGCGGTCTTTGAGGCAATCAGGACTGAGTAAAGTCAAACTGGGAATGACTTCATTGGAAGAAGTTCTCGGCGTCACCAACGAATAACAATAATCCAGAGGAATCTTATGGCAACGACAAAAAAGGACAGTAAAAAAGACGCTGTTTTTGAATGGGAAGGTAAAGACCGTAACGGCAAGCAAGTGCGCGGTGAGATCCGGGCGGCGGGCGAAAACCAGGTCAAGGCCACTCTCAGACGACAAGGCGTCACACCGACCAAGATAAAAAAACGCCGGATGAGTGCGGGCAAGAGCATCAAGCCCAAAGACTTGGCTATTTTCACCCGTCAGCTGGCCACCATGATGAAAGCTGGCGTCCCATTACTGCAGGCTTTTGACATTGTGGGTCGTGGTAACCCAAATCCGCGTGTAACCAAATTGTTGAACGACATCCGATCAGATGTTGAAACCGGAACTTCACTGAATGTGGCGTTCCGTAAATTCCCACTTTATTTTGATGCCTTGTACTGCAACTTGGTAGAAGCTGGTGAATCTGCTGGTATTCTGGATCAGTTGCTGGACCGACTGGCGGTGTATATGGAGAAAACCGAGGCCATTAAATCCAAGATCAAATCGGCATTGATGTACCCCGTTACCGTGCTGATCGTCGCATTCGTTGTCGTCTCAGTCATCATGATTTTTGTGATTCCATCGTTCAAGGAAGTTTTCAAATCCTTTGGTGGGGAGTTGCCTGCTCCGACTCTCATTGTCATCGCCATGAGTGAGATTTTCATCAAGTATTGGTACCTGATTTTTGGTGGTATCGGTGGCGGTGTTTATTTCTTTTTGGAATCGTGGAAGCGCAACAAAAAAATGCAAATGGTCATGGACCGCGTTATGTTGAAGTTGCCGATATTCGGTACGCTTGTCGAAAAATCGTGCATTGCCCGTTGGACCCGAACACTTTCCACCATGTTTGCAGCTGGTGTACCTTTAGTGGAAGCGTTGGATTCCGTCGGCGGCGCTTCAGGCAATAGTGTGTTTGAATCGGGAACCCTCAAAATCCAGCAAGAGGTTTCGACCGGGACCGCGTTAACGGCGGCGATGACAAATGCAAACCTTTTCCCGTCCATGGTTTTACAGATGTGCGCTATCGGAGAAGAATCTGGTTCGATCGACCATATGCTAGGCAAGGCAGCAGACTTTTACGAGGCCGAGGTCGATGACATGGTTGCTGGTATTTCAAGCTTAATGGAACCCATCATCATCGTGATTTTGGGTACAGTTATTGGCGGAATCGTAGTCGCCATGTACTTGCCAATTTTCAAATTGGGACAGGTTGTTTGATGCTTTTCGTTACCGAAAAGTGGTTTGAGGCCAGTTTAGTAGCGCTGTTGGGTTTATTGATTGGTAGTTTCTTGAATGTGGTTGTCTACCGGTTACCAAAAATGTTGGAGCGTCAATGGGCTGACGATTGCGCTGAAATGTCTGGCGCACTACTCCCTGCGCGAGAGTCCTTCAATCTTGCGCAGCCTCGTTCGCGTTGCCCGCACTGTGAACATGTAATCCGTTGGTACGAGAATATTCCTGTTTTCAGTTATCTATTTTTAAGGGGCCGGTGTTCAGCCTGCAAGGCATCCATCAGTTGTCGCTATCCGGCAGTTGAGATGGTTAGTAGTGCTCTATTTTTTTTCTGCGCATGGCGCTGGGGCGCTTCCCCATCTGGATTAATTTGGTGCACATTTTCAGCAGTTTTATTGGCACTGGCCCTTATTGACTGGGATACAACTCTGTTGCCTGATGATTTGACCATGCCGTTACTTTGGTTAGGTTTGATCGCTGCTGCCTTGCGATGGACACCAGTTAGTTTGAATGCTTCTGTTTGGGGTGCTGTGGCTGGATACCTGTCTCTCTGGTCGGTCTATTGGGCGTTCAAACTCGTCACCGGCAAGGAAGGCATGGGGTACGGTGACTTCAAACTTTTTGCAGCCTTAGGTGCGTGGTTTGGATGGCAAACTCTGATACCCATCATATTGCTGGCATCGGTCATTGGAACTATTGTCGGGATCACCATGAAATTCACGACGGGCTTACGTGAGGGTGGCTATATACCGTTTGGCCCGTTCTTAGCCGGTGCAGGCTTTGCAGCCTTGTTCTTAGGTCCTGGTGTTCTGCGTCAAGTGGTAGGACTTTGAGCAAGGCATGGGTGCATATCGACTGGGACTTACAGGTGGCATTGGGAGCGGGAAAAGCACCGTTTCAAGTCTTTTGGCGCATATGGGTGCGATCATCGTCGATGCCGATGCCATTTCCAAAGCAACTACAGCGCCTGGCGGATCGGCGATTGCCAGATTAAGGGCAGCATTTGGTGGAACTATGATCTGCGAAGACGGCGGATTGGACCGTGTGCAAATGCGCAATCTCGCCTTCTCTGACAGTTCTGTGAAGGCAAATCTGGAAGCGATCATCCACCCATTGGTTGGACATGCAATAGAGAATCAGGCACAGCAAGCAGAAATAGAAGGTGCAAAATGCATCGTCTTCGATATTCCATTACTCGTGGAATCATTGCATTGGCGTAAACGATTGGAACGCATTCTGATTGTTGATTGCTCAGAAGAAACACAAATCACGCGTGTGGTAGCTCGAAACGGCTTGGACGAACACGAAATACGGAACATATTGGCTGTGCAGTCCTCACGTTCACAACGCAGAGCAGCTGCCGATGTGGTGGTGTTCAACGACGACATATCTATTGACGATCTAAGGCTACACGTACAAGAAATTGCTTCCCAGTTCGGGCTATGATTCAGACACCGGAAAAATCAGCGTGATCCTATACGAATACCCCTTTAACGAACGAATCCGAACGTATTTGCGTTTGGAACATTTGTTCTTGCGCCTATCCGAATTGATGTCCCGGGAAGACTCTTTAGACCACCATTTCGCAATCGCAACCATGTTTGAAGTCATGGATGTGGGTGCTAGAGCAGACTTAAAATCTGATGTTCTTCGGGACTTGGACAAACAAAAGCAAATTTTGAATGCTTACCGCGGCAATCCAGCCATTGCCGAAGGAGTTTTGGACGGCGTGGTGCATCAAATCGAGCGTTGCTTCACTGCACTCAATGCCCAACCAGGCAAGGCCGGACAGGCGCTGACAGAAAACGACTGGCTGATGAGCATCCGCAGCCGCGTTGGTATTCCGGGTGGCACCTGTGAATTCGATCTACCTGCTTACTACGCCTGGCAACACCGTGACACCGCATCCCGTCAGATCGATTTACAACGCTGGGCATCCAGCTTGGCGCCACTGGCTGAACCTGTTCATCTGCTGCTCAAAATGCTGCGAGATTCAGGTTCTCCACAAAAAGTCGTTGCAGTCGGCGGACAATTTCAGCAGAACTTGCCACAGGGGCGGACATTCCAATTGTTGCGCCTGTCATTGCAAGATGAACTGAGACTTATCCCAGAAATCAGTGGCAATCGACTGATGGTGTCCATCCGGCTGATGCGACACGAAAACGATGACCGCTTGCATATCAGCAACGATGACCGCACATTTGAGCTGACGCTTTGCTCTTAATCCGTGAAGTAGTGACCGTGGAGTTTTGATATGCAGGATCACTCCAAACCCGTCTACCACCGCGTTGTTAAATGCCCTCGCTGTAGTGGTGACAGCATTTATGCACCATCCAATCCATCACGACCGTTTTGCAGCGAACGCTGCAAGAATATCGACTTTGGCGACTGGGCCAGCGAGAGTTTCCGTGTTCCAGCTTCTACTACCGCCGATGAGATGGATATAAGTGAAAACGCCCTACGTTGACTTTACCCATGAAGACAAGCTCAAAAAATCAAACGCTAGTACTCAAGTTTGAAGTGTTGGTTCCTAGTAAATGTGCAGTATCTTCAAAGTTCCGTTCCTGTGCCAGCCACTGCAAAACGGGTACTGTTCCGGGCAAAACAGGATCCATTTGCACAGGCAGACTTTCCCATGAGAACGACTGCCCCTCCCGCATCACTAAATTGCCCGTCCACTCGAACACCTTGCAAAAATGAAGTTGCACCAACGCGTGCGGATAATCCACGATCTCAACTTTCCAATGCATCACCTTCCCTATATGAATACCAAGTTCTTCGTATAGTTCTCTTCCTAAAGCCTGCTCAACGGACTCGCCCGGCTCCAGCTTCCCTCCTGGAAATTCCCAATATCCAGAGTAGGGTTTACCTTCAGGGCGCGATGTCAACAAGAAGGTTCCATCAGTGTGAAATAAGATGCCTACCGCTACATCCACGATCTTGCGGTCCGTTCCACCGGTACGCGCAGTGTCTGGATCTGCTATCAGTGGTTGGGTACTCATGCTGTGACAACGTGACGACCAGCAAAATCCTTAGCGAATTGCAAGGCTACACGGCCACTGCGCGAGCCTCGTTCCAGTGCCCAGACCAGCGCTTCTGGGCGCGATTCTGCAATGAACGCCTCCCCGATACCGAAAGATGAAAGCCATTGCGCAACAATTAGTAAATATTCTTCTTGGTTAAAGGGGTAAAAACTAACCCACAATCCAAAACGTTCGGACAACGAGATTTTTTCTTCCACTACCTCACCTGGATGCACTTCACCATCAGCAGTGTGGGTATAAGTAAGATTTTCGGCCATGTATTCGGGCAATAGATGGCGCCTGTTACTTGTTGCGTATACCAGCACATTCGGTGTCGCCGCCGCCACCGAGCCGTCTAACACCGACTTCAATGCTTTGTAGCCTGGCTCACCCTCATCAAAACTCAAATCGTCGGAAAAAACGATGAATTTTTCCGGTCGCTTGGACACTAGTTCCACAATATCCGGCAGGTCTACCAATTCAGCCTTATCAACCTCAATCAACCGTAAACCCCTAGAAGCGTAAGAATGCAGACATGCCCTTATCAACGAAGACTTTCCGGTACCACGCGAACCCGTCAAAAGCACATTGTTGGATGGCAACCCTTGGACAAACTGTTCGGTGTTGCGCTGAATTTTTTCCTTCTGGAGGTCAATTTCTTTGAGATCAGCCAGTGCGATGACGCCGATGTTTGTCACCGGAGAAATGACGCCCTGACCAGAACTGCGCCTGCGGTACCTGAATGCTATCGACGCGCTCCAGTCGGGTTCTTGCAGCCCGTGAGGTAAAGCGGCCTCAATTCGCACCATCAGTTGCTCTGCACGGGCTAGAAACGCGATCAACTGCGCTTCCATCGCTCAGGACCGATAGTCGGCATTGATGGTCACGTAGTCGTGACTCAAATCACAGGTCCATACAGTCTGGCTTGCGGTCCCGCGTCCCAAACCTACTTTGATAGTGATCTCACTTTGACGCATGACACGCTGGCCGTCTTCTTCACGATAGCGTGGATTTCGTCCACCGCAGGTCACCACATGCACATCGTCCAAGAACAATTCAATGTGGCTTTGGTCCAGATCATCGATACCAGCGTAACCGACTGCAGCAAGAATACGGCCTAAATTAGGATCGCTGGCAAAAAAAGCGGTTTTGACCAAGGGTGAATGTGCAATGGCATAGGCAACCAAACGACACTCAGCCTCGTTGCCGCCACCGTCAACCTCTACAGTTATAAATTTGGTTGCACCTTCGCCGTCACGCACAATTGCTTGGGCCAAGCTGCGCGAAACTTCGAGCATGCACTGTTTCAGCGCTTGCCCATCTGCGCTACTCAGCGTTTCAATAGGTTCGTGGCCAGCTCGATTAGACGCAATTACGACAAGAGAATCATTGGTTGAAGTGTCACCGTCAACCGTAATTCGATTGAATGAACCTTCAGCCAGCTCCAAAGCCAGTTGGTGTATTACGGTTTGACTCACACAAGCGTCGGTGGCAATGAAGCCCAACATGGTTGCCATATTAGGACGTATCATGCCTGCCCCTTTGCTGACGCCGGTGACGTGTACCATCTTACCGTCGATGACGGTCTTGGCTCCAAATGCTTTGGGCTTCGTATCGGTCGTCATAATGCCTTCAGCAGCCCGCAACCAGTTGCCCGGTTTGGCATCGGCAATCGCTGCAAGCAGTCCCGCTTCAATGCGGTCAATGGGCAGTGGTTCCATGATTACACCGGTCGAAAACGGCAAAATCTGTTCCACAGACACATTCAAGAGCTTCGCTAAGGCAACGCAGGTTCTAGTCGCTCTTGCAAATCCATCAGCGCCTGTACCAGCATTAGCATTGCCAGTGTTAATCAGCATGGCGCGAATACCATGTTGTCCGTCCAAATGTTGACGACAAATCTGAACTGGTGCCGCACAAAACCTATTGGTGGTAAAAACACCAGCAACCGAAGCACCTTCCTCCAGCAAAACTACGGTTAGATCCTTGCGGCCCGCCTTTCGAATGCCAGCTTCCGTTACACCTATTCGAACACCTGCAATTGGGAAAAGCGTGTTGATGTCAGGAGGACGAAGATTGACGGGCATGACTATCTTTCAAGCGGTATTAGGCGAGTTTTCCATGGCACTGTTTGAACTTCTTTCCGCTGCCACACGGGCATGGATCATTGCGCCCCACACGTAGCAAAGCGTCGGCGCTCAAAGCAGCACCGGCAAGACGCACAGAATCAGGATCCACCGTAGTCTCTACCTCGCCAGTCTCAGTCGGAGCGCTATAGGTCACATTGGCGATACTTTCGCCACGGGTTTCCATGGCGTCGGCAGCTTGTTCCAGTTGTTCCGACGACTGGACTTTGACGGTCATCAGTACCTTGGTTACATCGTTCTTTACAGAATCCAACAATTGTCCAAAAAGTTCAAAGGCTTCGCGCTTGTATTCTTGTTTGGGTTGCTTTTGCGCATACCCCCGCAGATGAATGCCTTGACGCAGATAGTCCAGAGAACTCAGGTGGTCGCGCCAATGTGTGTCAATGCTCTGCAACAAAACCATACGTTCGAATTGTGTGAAATTCTCCGAACCGACTTGTTCAACCTTGGCCTTGAATAAGGCATCAGCCGTGGTTGTAACGGTTGTCACCAAATCGTCGTCCACGATGGCGGCTGCATCATGGACTTGCTTTTGTAAGTCCAGATCGATCTGCCATTCGTCTGAAAGTACTTTTTGCAAACCCAAAACATCCCATTGTTCTTCAACAGATTCAGCAGGAATAAACTGGCGCGCCAAATCTTGGAAGCAACCTTCTCGCAGCGATGCGATTTGCGCCGTGAGGTCTTTTGCATCCAGGATAGCGTTGCGCTGCTGATAAATCACCTTACGCTGGTCGTTGGACACGTCATCGTATTCCAACAACTGTTTGCGCATATCAAAATTACGAGCTTCTACTTTTCGCTGCGCACTCTCAATGCTTCGGGTCACGATACCTGCTTCGATCGCTTCGCCGTCGGGCATCTTCAAACGATCCATGATGGCTTTAACGCGATCACCAGCGAAAATTCGCATTAACGAATCATCTAGACTCAAGTAGAACCGCGAAGAGCCTGGATCACCTTGACGTCCAGAACGACCACGCAACTGATTATCGATACGTCTAGATTCGTGGCGTTCAGTTGCGATGATGCGCAACCCGCCCAGTGCTTTGACCTGCTCGTGGTCTACCGTCCATTGCTTACGCAATTCTTCAATCTGTTGCTGCTTTGTCGCTACATCGAGCGTTTCGTCGGCTTCAAGCGCTTCGATTGTCTTGCCAATGCTGCCGCCCAATACGATGTCAGTACCCCGGCCAGCCATATTGGTAGCAATAGTGATCATCTTGGACCGCCCTGCTTGCGCAACGATGTCTGCTTCGCGTGCATGCTGCTTAGCATTAAGCACTTGGTGCGGCAATTTTGCTTTTTCGAGTAAATCCGCAATGATTTCAGAGTTTTCGATGGAGGTTGTGCCCACCAAAACCGGTTGTCCTCGCTCGTAACATTCCCGGATATCCTGGATCGCAGCTACGTACTTTTCTCGCGTCGTTTTGTAGATGCGGTCTAGCTGGTCTTCGCGACGGCTGATGCGATTTGGGGGAATGACGATAGTTTCCAGGCCGTAAATTTCTTGAAACTCATAAGCCTCAGTATCGGCAGTGCCGGTCATGCCTGCCAGCTTGCCATACAAACGGAAATAGTTTTGAAAAGTGATGGAAGCAAGCGTTTGATTTTCAGCTTGAATTGCAACGCCTTCTTTTGCCTCTACCGCCTGATGTAACCCATCGCTCCAGCGGCGTCCCGTCATCAAACGCCCTGTGAACTCGTCAACAATGATGATCTCGCCCTGCTGTACGACGTAATGCTGGTCGCGGTGGTAAAGGTTGTTGGCTCGCAACGCAGCATACAGATGGTGCATCAACGTGATGTTTGCAGGATCGTACAGTGACGCACCCGCTGGAATCAATCCCATCTCGGCAAAAATTTGTTCAGCGCTCTCATGTCCCTGTTCGGTCAGGAAGACTTGATGGCTCTTTTCGTCCAGTGTGAAGTCACCTGGTTTGGTAACACCTTCACCAGTGCGCGGATCAGCCTCACCCTCTTGACGCGTCAATCGCGGCGCGGCCTTGTTGATGGCCAAATACATGTCTGTGTGGTCTTCAGCCTGCCCACTGATGATGAGTGGCGTGCGTGCTTCATCGATCAAGATGGAATCTACCTCATCGACAATAGCGTAGTTGAGGCCGCGTTGTACGCGATCCGCGACCTCGTACACCATGTTGTCGCGCAAATAGTCGAAACCGTATTCGTTGTTCGTACCGTAAGTGATATCAGCCTGATAAGCAGCTTGCTTTTCTTCCCGAGGCATCTGGGGCAGATTTATGCCTACGGTTAAGCCTAGAAAGTTATACAGGCGCCCCATCCATTTCGCATCTCGGCTGGCCAGGTAATCATTCACCGTGACAACATGAACGCCTTTACCTGTCAGCGCGTTAAGGTATACCGGCAACGTAGCTGTGAGTGTTTTACCTTCTCCGGTACCCATTTCCGAAATTTTTCCGTGATGAAGCGACATGCCGCCCAGCATCTGCACATCGAAGTGCCGCATCTTCATGACACGCTTGGATCCCTCACGCACCACAGCAAATGCTTCGGGCAATATGTCGTCAAGCGCAGCGCCCTTTTGGATGCGCTCTTTGAACTCTTGAGTCTTCGCTTTAAGCGCATCGTCAGTCAGTTGCTCGTACTGTGCCTCCAAGGCGTTGATGCGTGCTACACCAGAACGGTATTGCTTGAGTAGGCGGTCGTTACGACTGCCGAAGATTTTTGTAAGGATATTGGTGGCCATGAATGCAAGACTGGCCTGGACCCAAAATGGGTTCGCAGCGCAGCGCAGTCCTTTTTCTAATCTGGGTGAAGTGGGGATGTTCTGGCGAAATGCAACCGTTGGAGCGGTCAACCTAGCACCGTTGGAAACAAAACGACTGATTTTAGCGTCGACTGGGAGTTGCTAACGCCAGATTGTTTTTGGGAGCCAACAAGTCGGAGGCTACTGGAGTACCTCCCCGCGCAGTTGGCAACAATGCAAGGTTGCGTCCTGCGTTAAGGAATTTCTGAGGGTCCTGTGGAATTCCCTGAACCAGAACTTCAAAATGCAGATGAGGGCCAGTTGAACGACCTGTGGTACCTACCTCTGCAATCTTCTGGCCACGCTTGATCAAATCGCCTTTTTTGACGAAAACTTTGGATGTGTGTGCATAACGGGAAATCAAATCATTTCCATGGTCAATTTCGATCATATTTCCATACTCTGGATGAAACTCTTGGGTTACGACGACGCCTCCCGCCGCGGCAAAGATTGCCGTGCCAGGTGGCGCAGGGAAGTCAAGTCCCGTGTGTAGAGCTGAGCGACCAGTGATTGGGTCTATACGCCAACCAAATAGCGAGCCGAGATTCGAATTGGGAACGGGTGCTTGGGTGGGAATCATCATTTTTTTGATTTTTTGTTCGAATAGCCGAGATTCAAGCCCCGTCATTGCATTGGCCTGCTCTGCGGCTGCTTTATCCAATTCTTGAAGCGTGTCCTTCAACTCCTGCAGTGTCAGGTCACGACCGTCAACCAGTCGTCCACCCTGCCCAGGTTTCATTTTGATGTCGGCGGGGTTGACGCCAGCCAAGCCCGATACACGCTCTCCAAGTGATTCCAGTTGAACCATCTTGGCTTGCATTTCTCCGAGCTTTTTGGCCATGACTTCAATGTTCTCACGCATGAAACGGTCTTGCTGGGCGACCTCGTCTTTCACTACCAAGCGAACCAAAGACCCGATGATTGGCCACCCTTCGCGGGCACCCTTAAGAAAAACCCAATGGTAGAGACCCGCCGAAACCAGCATCAGAGCGAAGGAGGAAACAATTACGGCAAACAGTAGTTTGGAGCCGCTCAGGTGGAATGCTCGGCTTTTGACGAGCCACGCATCCGTGATAATCAACTGCATCCAGAATCCCTTCGTATCTAACTAAGGCCATGAACCGTCGCAACCATTCCTTCACGTTGCTGCAAGCAACACAGGACTCACCTACTTTGGCGCGCTTAACCGGGCTCGCAATGGAATCGTCCGCCAGACTCAAATCAATCGAAGCGCTGATCCCTAATTCGTTACGCTCGGCTGTACGGGCTGGCCCAATCCAGGGCACCGTATGGTGCTTGATTCTGGACAACAACGCTATTGCCGCGAAAATCCGCCAACTCTTGCCTGCTTTGGAATCACACGTGCGAGCAAAGGGCTGGGACGTTAGCGCTATACGCCTGAAGGTTCAGACGACACGCGTAGACGCCTAAAAAAACCTGAAATATAAATGGTGCCGATTATCGGATTCGAACTGATGACCTACCGCTTACAAGGCGGTTGCTCTACCAACTGAGCTAAATCGGCACGTCTTGCATTCTACATTACTTAAAAGCACAAAACTGCTAATGTGTATTTGCAAGAATATTATTTGATTCTCTTCAATGTGGGCTTCCCACCCCCCGATGGACGAGGTATCTCAGGTCCGTCGTCTGAAACCGGGCTGATGACGCTCGACAATTGCGCAGTGTTCTTGGTGGGTTCAGAAGATTTGGCGTGTGGCGGCACGATGCCGGTAGCTCGCGCGAGCATAGGAAATGCCATGCCTTGTCCATTTTCCCGGGCATAAATCGCTACTACGCGGTCAACTGGAACAAAAATATCACGTGCTACGCCACCAAAGCGGCCTTTGAATTCAATGCATTCGTTACCCATGGTCAAAGAGCTGGTCGCATCAAAACTGATGTTCAATACGATTTCCCCGTCTTTAACGTATTCATTGGGTACACGGACTGATTCATCGACAAGTACTGCGATGAAAGGTGTCAGACCGTTGTCCGTACACCATTCGTAAAGCGCACGAATGAGGTACGGACGCGTAGAGCTGGATTCTGCTGCGTCTAGCATAGAGACTCACCCAACAATTATTTGCGCATTACTTTTTCGGATGGCGTCAGAGCTTCAATGTATGCGGGGCGTGAGAAAATACGCTCAGCATATTTCAGCAATGGCGCAGCATTCTTGCTCAGGTCAATGCCATAAAAATCCAGACGCCATAGCAGGGGAGCGATCGCCACATCAAGCATTGAAAAGTTGTCACCCAGCATGTATTTGTTCTTTAGAAACACGGGAGCCAACTGGGTCAAACGGTCGCGGATATGGGCGCGGGCTTTTTCCAATGCCTTGTCGTTCCCTTTAGAGCTGCGAGCCTCCAGTGTCGACACATGCACAAACAATTCCTTCTCAAAATTGAGCAGGAATAAACGCACACGGGCACGGTCCACGGGATCGCCGGGCATCAGTTGCGGATGTGGGAAACGTTCGTCAATGTATTCATTGATGATGTTGGACTCATACAAAATCAAATCCCGCTCGACCAGTATCGGTACCTGCCCATAGGGATTCATCACACTGATATCTTCGGGCTTGTTGTACAGATCCACGTCACGAATTTCGAAGTCCATGCCCTTTTCGAAAAGAACAAAACGGCAGCGGTGAGAAAAGGGGCAGGTTGTTCCTGAATACAGCACCATCATGGCAAAAGACTCCTAAAAATTAAAAAGAGTGGGTTGCCATTGCAAGCCCACTCTGGAACCACCGCCAACCACCAAAATACCGGAAAGCGATTGGCAAAAGACCGAATTACTTAACTTCTTTCCAGAATGCTGCGTTTAGTCGCCAAGCAAAGAAAGTCATGATAAGCAAGAACAACATTACACCGAAGCCAACCCGAATGCGCGTATTTTTGGCAGGCTCTGCCATCCACTGCATATAGCTAACGAGATCCCCCACCGCTTCGTCAAATTGCTCGGGAGACATGGTTCCAGGGGTCAACTGTTCCCAACCTTTGAGCGTATGGACTTCATGGCCATGCTCAGAGACAGTCTCATACACTGGGGCGCGTTTACCCTGCAATTCCCACAACACATGGGGCATGCTGACATTGGGAAAAGCCAAGTTATTCCAACCAGTCGGCTTGGTATCGTCTACGTAATAACTACGCAAATAGGTGTAGATGTAATCTGCGCCAGTGCCCTTACCTTGCGCTGAACGCGATCGGGCGATCACCGTCAGATCGGGCGGATTGGCACCAAACCAATCTTTGGCTTGGCGCGGATCAATCGCAGATTTCATTGTCTCCCCAACCTTATCGGTCGTGAACAACAAATTATCTTTGATCTGCTGATCGGTCAATCCAAGGTCTTTCAAGCGGTTAAACCGCATGAAAGCTGCGGAATGGCAGTTAAGGCAATAGTTGACAAAAAGCTTGGCGCCGTGTTGTAGCGCTGCCAAATCATTGGAGCGATCTGGCGCTTTATCCCATTCGATACCGCCGGTGTTGGCTTGCGCGCCCACCATAAAACCTAGCGCCGCCATCAAGGTAAGTAATATTTTTTTCATTTTTCGTGATCTCCAGCTCAATGGGCAGCGAAATTGAC
>JBDTAG010000026.1:0-4077 GCA_039924745.1 Rhodoferax sp. | reverse complement strand
TTGCCAACCGCGGTTTGCAGGAACGGTTGCTGGCAAAGGTGGACCGCGCCACCTTTGTTGCAGAGTCCGTCGCAGCGGGTGGCGAATGCGGGCTCGTCTTTACCGATGCAGAAGTGCTTTCGGCAATGAACGCAGGTCGCAGAGCATGGATTGAGCAATGGATACTGTGAGCGATTTTCGAGGCTGGATACCGATTCGCGTCTATCCGCACGCGAACGATTTTTGGGTGGACTGGTTGCGGCTGGGCGCCACGCCACTGACCGATCCTTTCTTTCAGCAATCCATTCAAGACCTAATGCGCCACCCTTTTCATCAGGGGTTTCGTCGCCAGACGCCGATCAGTCAACTGCTGGAATGGAGTCAAAACTCACCGGGCTTGCCACCCAGTGGATTTGTTTTTCATACCTCGCGTTGCGGCTCGACCCTTATTTCGCAAATCTTCGCAGCGTCCGAATCTAACGTTGTCTACTCCGAGCCGCCCGCATTGGACGCGCTGCTGCGCTCCCTGCAGCGTTTTCCGTCATGGGCGCCAGCCACACGCATCGAGTCTTTACAGGCCTTGCTCAGTGCCTGGGGTCAGCCTATGGCGGACATCGGATCAGCCCTACGCAAGCACGTGATCGTGAAGCAAGATGGCTGGAGCAGCCTAAACGCACCGCTGGTAAAAGCGGCATGGCCGAACACTCCGTGGGTATTCCTTTACCGTGATCCCGTCGAGATCCTCGTTTCTCAAATGCGCCAGCGGGCCGCGTTTCTGATTCCGGGTGTGGTCGACTGGTTATCGCACGAAGTGATGACGCCGGAAGATGCTGAATTCGAACCGGTGGCCTACTGTGCGCAAAAGCTCGGCGCCATGCTGGAGGCAATGGTGCGCTACTTTGACCCGGCAACCACGTTGCTGGTCAATTACTCGGAACTTCCCGCGTCGGTCATGACGCGCGTGGCACCGCACTTTGGCGTGCAAATCGATTCTGCGCAGGTCGCCGATCTCGATGCTGTGTTGGCGCGCAATGCCAAGAACCCTGGGCAGGCATTCTCATCCGACTCGGCCAATAAACAACGGGAAGCCGACGCACACACCCGTGCTATGGCTACCCGCTGGATGCAGCCGCACTACGAACAACTAGAGGCGCTGCGACAGCAGCAGATCCATGGTTCTCCTGCAACCCAGCTCGCTCAAACAGCCTAGGCAATATGAACCCTAACCAACACCAACGACGCCGATTGCTTAAGGGCATGGGTGCTGCCGGCCTTTTGGCCTATGCACCTTTTGTGGCGGCAAGTAGCAGCCCTGTGCCGTCCCCCCGCCTGGCCGTTTTTCTGCCGCGCTCCGGGCGCTACCCTACGATCTCGGACGAGTACTTGGCGGGCCTTACGGTGGCGCTTATCCAGCATGGATTAGATGCAGACGCCATGTTGCCCATTGCCTACGGTGCAAACCCAGCGGTGGGCATCCGCCAGGCGCAGGCCTTGCTGGCGCGTGAGCACATGGATGTCATGACCGGCGTGTTGTGCCCCACCGCAGCGCTAGCGCTGGAGCCCGCTCTGTTAAGTAAGGGCGTGCCTTTGCTGGTCAATGACACGGGCGCCAACCGCATGCAGAGTGCTGCACACAGTGGCATCATCATTCGGCAGTCGCTGGAGTACTGGCAATCGTGCGCGGCATTTGGCCATTGGGCGCCCAACCAGCTGGGACGCCGGGCGGTATTGGCGATGGGTAATCTGGAATACGGCTATGACTTCCCGGGCGCATTCAGCGATGCGTTTGCCGCGAGCGGTGGTACGGTGGTCGCCACCCATGTGAGCGATCTTCCCCAAGCGGACACAGAATTTTCAGGGCTCGCAGCAGCCATTCAAGAGCACCAGCCCGACTTCGTGTTCGCGCTGTACTCTGGTCCCCAGGCCCAACGCTTTCTGGCCACCTACCGCGCCAGCGCCTGGGCCAACAAGCTGCCCCTGGCCAGTGGCGGTTTTCTGGGTGCCGACGTGACTTCAGGTGTCACAGGCCCCGATTGGAGTGTTGCGTCCTGGCATGCGGCCACTGCGACCTGTTCTCGTTTTACTGCCGCGTGCGACGCGGGCAATCTGCGCGTCACACCGTTTAGCGTGTTGGGCTATGAGTCGGGTAATCGCATCGCCACAGCCTGGCTGGCTGCACGGTCCACGTCCAGTGCATTTGTGACGGCCTTGCACGCAGCGCCACGCACGGGGCCCCGTGCGCGACGCCAGTACCATCTGGCTAGTATGGAAAGCCAGGGTGCGCATTGGATTGCAACTGCTGGCACACCGCACGGTTCACGGGTCGAGGCTAGCCACAGCACTGTCTTGACAATTCAAAACCCGCTCGCGCAATACACTGCACAGCAGCCTCAGCGCGGATTGGTAAACCCTTACTTGATCACTTAGGAGAATAGCAATGTCGCAGGCATATCTTGGAGAAATAAGGAACTTTGGGTTCAATTTTCCGCCCCGCAATTGGATGTCTTGCAATGGACAATTGCTTGCCATTATGAATAATTCTGCATTGTTTGCATTGCTAGGAACCACCTATGGTGGCAACGGAACTTCCACCTTTGGGCTGCCGGACCTGCGTGGCCGCGTGCCTGTAGGCATGGGGTCAGGCCCTGGTCTGACGACCCGTGTTCAGGGTGAAATGAGCGGATCTGAAAGCACCACGCTGGCGGTCTCAAATTTGCCGCCCCATACCCATGCGTTGAACGCAAAAGCAGCGGTCGGCAACCAGCCGGGTCCTGGGAGCAATAATCTGGCGGCATCTGACCAGCGCAACAGCCAGTACTCCAGTGCCGCTGCGGATGCCCCTATGGCCGCCAGTGCCATTGGCAATACCGGTAGTGGCGCTGCATTTACCAACATGCCGCCCTATTTGGGGTCCAACTACTGCATTTGTGTCGCCGGCATTTTTCCGTCTCGCAACTAGGCGTATGGCGTTTTCCGGTTGTCTTAGTAGAGGTGGGATGCCAAGCTGTGGCTAGTCGCGAACCCCCCCTTTTGCTAACTGGAGCGCGCCACGGCACATCGAATGGGCACTGTAGGATGACAATGGAAACGCCATTTACAGACCCTGTAGCAGCCAAAATCCTGGCCTTTGTATCCGACATTGGCCTGCCGGTGCTGCGCAAAGAGTTGGACGACACCACTTTCCTGCCCGGGCTAGCACTCCAAGACGGTTGCGTCGTCGTCGATGAAGACCGCTTGCTGTACCCCGGCGACATCTTGCATGAGGCCGGCCATCTGGCCGTGATGTCAGTCGAAAAAAGGGCGCAAACGCAGGGGCAACTGGATGCGGATGGCGCTGAGGAGATGGGCGCTATCGCCTGGTCTTACGCAGCGGCGGTGCACTTGGGGCTGGACCCGGCAGTATTATTTCATCCGGCCGGTTACAAGGATGGCGCGCATACACTGCGGGAAGACTTTGTGGCAGGCCGTTACATCGGGGTACCCTACTTGCAGTGGCTGGGCCTCACACTGGAGCCACCGCGCGCAGCACAACAGGGCGTTCCGCCATATCCGCACATGCTGTGCTGGCTGCGCGGGCCGACAACAGAATCCACAGCTTCACTCTAGCGGATCGAACCGGTCGCTGGTATCCATTTGGACGCTGCGCAGTTTCGCCGTCGCGAGATGTCCGGCGTACAGCGGCTCGGCAAAATAGCCGATGAGGATGGTACGGCGGCGCGCGCCATGGTGGTTCAGGCTTGCCGCGTGGACCAGATCGGCGTCAAACACCAATACATCGCCGGCGTTGCCGCACAGCTGCACCGATTGGCTTTCGTCGGTGAAATCAAACAATGGTTCCCCCGGTGTAGGTCGATGGCTGGCAGGTACGATACGGGTCGCACCGTTGGCGGGGCCATAGTCGTCGAAATAGACAATGGCCATCACGGTATCGCCCAGTCGCATGGCGGACAGGTCGCGGTGCAAGGTTTGATGGCCACCACCGAGGAGAGGCTCGCGCCCCTCTACCTGGGATAAGAAAAATCGCTCGCCAATGAGCTCCCCGACGACTGCCAATACCTCTGGCAGGCGACACACCGCCTGTACCCCTTGGTTCAAGTC
>JBDTAG010000025.1:0-5337 GCA_039924745.1 Rhodoferax sp. | reverse complement strand
ATCGGCAGCAGCGCACCGGCCTTGTCCAAAATCCACATGATCGGCGGCGAAAAAGGTGGGGTCGGCAAATCCATGGTGTCGCGCCTGCTGGCGCAGTATTTCATCGACAAAGACATCCCCTTTGTCGGCTTTGACACGGACCGCTCGCACGGCGCGCTGCTGCGCTTTTACAGCGACTACGCATCGGCCGTGCTGATTGACCGCTACGAGGCGTTGGACCATATAGTGGAAGCGGCCGTGCAGCTACCCGGCGTGCGCGTGCTGGTCGATCTGGCGGCGCAAACCCATGAACCGCTGGTGCGCTGGATAGAAGATTCTGGCGTGCTGCACATGGCCGACGACACCGGCTTTACGTTGCACTACTGGCATGTGATGGATTCGGGCCGCGACTCGGTCGACTTGCTGACCCGCCTGCTGGATCGGTACGGCAACAACCTTAACTACGTGCTGGTGTTGAACCAATTGCGTGGCGATGATTTCAGCCAGTTGGAACGTTCTGGCCAGTTGGAACGTGCGCTCGGTTTAGGTGCCAAGGTCATATCCATCAAGCATTTGAATGACGCCGTTGTACAAAAAATTGATGCCAACAACAGCAGTTTTTGGGCCGCTAAAACCGACACGTCGGGCGGCGATGCCAGTTTGCGCCTGATGGAGCGCCAGCGCCTCGCCATGTGGTTGCAACACGCGTACGAAGAGCTGGCCAAGGCGGAAGCTTAAGTAGCGGACATCAGAGCAGCGGGCCCGCCGTCCGTCGACAGCGCCTGCTGTGTCAACTCAGGCTGCACAGCACCTAGTGCCGCATCCACGATCGCCGTTGCGTGCAAAACCGGCGCATGGGAATGCACATTGCCGAAGATCGTGGCAAACGCAACATCGGCCGCATCGCGTCCGGTGCCGAATCGCACCAAGCCCATGGGGATAGCAGTACCAGAAGGGTCAAACACATACCAACGGTCACCCACATAGGCTTCCACATAGGCGTGAAAATCCGGAGGGCCCAATATCGGGTCGGCGCCATAGTCCGTGCCGGTGGTGAAGCGGGCCGGTATGTTCAAAGCGCGGCACAGCGCGACCATCAAATGGGCAAAGTCGCGGCAAATGCCCACTTGGCCAATCAGTGTGTCGATGGCCGATGTGCTGCCAGTTGAGCTATTGGACGTGAACGCGACATGGTTTTGCACCCAATCGCGTATCGCCATGACCCGGCTATAGCCCTGGGGTAAATGGCCAAAGTTATTGCTCGCCAGTTTGAGCAGGCGATCCGACTGGCAATAGCGGCTGGGGTAGATATAGCCCATCACATCTTGCGGCAAGGCCTGCATGGTGACTTCCGCGATCTGACCAGGGTTCGCGATGTGGTGCGTGATGTCGATGGTGGCCGAATACTTGACGTTCAGCTCACCTTGTTGGGCGTGCAAACGTAAATAGCGGTTACCACTAAAACCGTCGGTATGAACCTGCGTTTTTACGGGCTGGCTCACCCAAAGATTCTCAAATGAAACCCGTTGATGTGCTGTTTGCGCCGCGTGGATGTTGAAAACAAAATCGGCGCCTTGTGCGTCGATTTGGTAGTTGAGCGCGAGTTGTAGTTCGATTCGGATCATGGCAAACATTGTGCCGTGCACATCGGCAGCCGTCTGTGGGCTTACGCACGGACCTTTCGCCAAACACTGGACACAATGCACCCATTCATTAAGGGAGTCACATCATGAACGCAATCAAACTTGTCGCCATTGTTCTGATCGTCGGTGGTGCGTTGGGCTTGGCCTACGGCGGCTTCAGCTACACCAAGCAAACCAGTCGAGCGGACATTGGCCCGTTGCACTTTCAGGTCAGCGAGCGAGAACAGGTCAATATTCCGCTGTGGGTTGGCATCGCAGCTATCGTGGGTGGGGTTGCATTGCTGGTGACTTCGCGCAAGTCGTAGGGGTCCAAAGCGCCATCAACTGTATTGAATGGCCCGATAGCGCTTCAGAGAGCCTGGGCGGTTTACGGCATACTTCGGTGCAGTGAGCTATCCATCCGAATCCCCTGCCCTTGTTGCCGCTGCGGCTGACCCTGAACAGTCCGCACCAGACCAGCCCCACGCGGCACACGGGGCAGTGCTGGGCCACTTCGACGAATTGCGCGACAGGGTGTCGTCGGGCGCATCGAAGGAAGTAACCGCTACTTATTCGATAGCGGAAGATCCATATATCGCGAGGGCTTGGCGTCAATTTTTCCAAAATGCAGAGTCTGACGGCCTGGGTGACATGAACCTGCGGTCGGACAATCTGGCACGCCAGATTCGCGACAACGGCGTCACCTACAACGTCTATGCCGATGCTGAAGGGCCGCAGCGTCCCTGGTCGGTCGGGCTGTTCCCCCTCATCATCTCTGCGCCACAGTGGCAGCATCTGTCTGCCGGCATTGCGCAGCGCATGCGCCTTTTGGACCAGGTCATGGCCGATGTCTATGGGCCGCAAGACTTGCTCGCCAAAGGTTTGATCCCCCCCGCCCTAGTGCATGGCCACCCGGGCTATCTGCGCGCCATGCACGGTGTCAAGCCCGTGGGTGGCTCGCATCTGCACATCGCTGCGTTTGATTTGGCACGCGGGCCCGATGGCAACGGGTGGGTGGTATCGCAGCGCACGCAAGCGCCTTCGGGCCTGGGGTATTTGCTGGAAAACCGGCTGGTCGTCTCACGCCTCTTTCCGCAAGCCTTCGAGAGCCTGCAGGTGCAGCGGCTGGCGGGCACCTACCGTGCGCTGATCGATAGCATCAAGGCCATGAGCCCAGCAGGGCAAGACGCCCATATCGCGCTGCTGACGCCCGGCCCTTACAACGAGACTTATTTCGAACACGCCTATCTGGCACGTTACTTGGGGTTGACGCTGGTCGAGGGCAATGACCTGATCGTGCGCGACCAGCGCCTGTTCCTGAAAACCCTGCGTGGCCTGGTGCCGGTGCACGGCCTGCTAAAACGCCTGGACGACCAGTTTATGGACCCGCTGGAACTGCGTTCCGACTCCACACTGGGCGTGCCCGGGCTGCTGCAGGTGATACGCGCTGGCAATGTGCTGGTGGCCAACGCCCCAGGCTCGGCCTTTTTGGAATCGCCTGCGTTGCTGGGCTTCATGCCCGCGCTGTCCAAACACCTGCTGGGCGAAGAACTGCTGTTGCCGGCCCTGCCGACCTGGTGGTGCGGCGAGCGCTCCGCGATGGAAGCGGTGCTGCCGCGCCTGCAAAGCTGCGCCATCAAACCCACCTACCCAGGCTCTGCTGTCCATGGCAATTTTGACGCGGTGCTGGGCAAAAACCTGTCGGAGCGCGAACTGGCCGAATGGGCGGGCCGCATCGCGCTGCACGCCGATGACCACACCGTGCAAGACTACATGCCCTTGTCCCAAATGCCAACGTGGCAGCGCGATGGCAAGGGCCAAGGCGTTGAGCCGCGCTCGGTCATGCTGCGGGTGTTTGCGCTGTCGCAAGGTCCGCAATCGTGGTGCATATTGCCCGGTGGCCTGGCCCGTGTGGCCGGTGGTGCGGGGGTCGATGTGGCCTCCATGCAGCACGGCGGCAGCAGTGCCGATGTTTGGGCCATTGCCGAAGGGGCGATAGACGATACAACGCTACTGCAACCAACCTTGACAGCAGCCACACTGGCATCGCACAAACGACAGGTCACCAGCCGGGCTGCTGAAAATTTGTTCTGGTTGGGGCGCTACACCGAGCGCGCCGAAAATTCCGTTCGCTTGGCGCGCTTGACACTGGAAAGTCTGGCCGGAGAAGACCAGTCTTCGCCCACACTACTGGATTGGCTGGGCGAAATGGCGCTCAACAACAACTTGGTGCTGGCTGGCGTGCCCGCGCCGACGCCTGCGCAACAAGCGCGCCGGGTGTTTGAGCGCTCGCTGATTGCCAGCTTGGGCAGCAAAACCCAAGCCACCAGCGTGGGCTACAACCTGCGCGCCGTGCGCCTGGCTGGCGCGGCCGTGCGCGAGAGGCTGTCGCAAGAGCATTGGAGTCTGATGCAGCGCACCGAAGAGGCGTTTTTGCAAAGCTGCGCGCACACCCCAACGGGTGCAGACTATTCTGCCTTGCATGCATTGACGGCACTGAAGCGCGCTGGCGACCATTTGGCCGCCATCACCGGCTTGCAGACCGACCGTATGACCCGCGACGACGGCTGGCGCCTGCTGAGCATTGGTCGCCATGTAGAGCGGCTGGGCTTTTTGTCGAACGCACTGCACACCGGTTTTACCAGCGAATCTGTCCACCACGATGGCGGCTTTGAGGCCATGGTGGCGCTGTTTGACAGCACCATCACCTTCCACGGTCAATACCAGCAAAGCCACGCGATTGCGGCTTTGGTTGATTTGCTGGTGATGGACCGTGACAACCCCCGCGCACTGGCCTGGGTTGCACACACGTTGCGCGGACGCCTGGCCAAGCTGGCAGGCAGCGCACCAGACCAGTTGGGCCTGCTGTCGTACAGCGTGCCCGACCCGAACGCGTGGCAACTGGAAGCGCTGTGCGAAACCGGCACGGACAACGCCTACCCCGCCCTGATCGACCTGCTGCAGGGATGCAACGACGCGGCGTACCAAGTGTCGGAGGAAATCGGCGCGACCTACTTCACCCACTCGGGTGAAGGCGGACAAAGCTTGGGCGTGTAAACGCACTCTGCCATGCAATTGCACATCACCCACGAGACCTGTTACGACTACACGCCGGCTGTCGACATCGCCCAACACATGGCTTACCTGCAACCGCGCGACACGGTTACCCAGCGCCTGTTGAGCCATAGCTTGGTGGTGTTCCCCGAGCCCGCCGAGCACAAGGTGATGCTCGATGTGTTTGGCAATACCCGCGCCTTTTTTGCGCTGCAGACGGCACACTCCCAACTGCAGGTGACGGCCCGCAGCCTGGTGGCCACACAGCCCCCGCAGGAATGGGACAACACCATCGCTTGGGAGCTGGTGCGTGAGCGTTTTCGCTACTGTGCCAAAAACCCGTTCGACGCCGCAGCGGAGTTTGTGTTTGCGTCACCCTTCGTGCCGCGCCACACCGAATTTACAGCGTATGCCCGGCCCAGTTTTACCAGCCAAGACACCTTGCACCTGGCCGCGCGCGACCTGATGCAGCGCATCTACCGCGACTTCACTTACGAGAGCCAAAGCACCGAGGTCAACACGCCAGCCCTGGAGGCACTGGCCCAGCGCAAGGGCGTGTGCCAAGACTTCGCCCACATCATGATCGCCTGCCTGCGCGCGTATGGCTTGCCCGCACGCTATGTCAGCGGCTACCTGCTGACCCAGCCGGCGCCCGGCCAGCCGCGTCTGGTGGGCAGCGATG
>JBDTAG010000024.1:0-6695 GCA_039924745.1 Rhodoferax sp. | reverse complement strand
AACTCATCATTCGTGCGGTGAAAGGCGTGAATCTGTCGGGCAACACCCCTATCAAAATCACCGTCAATGTGCGCAACATCGACAATCTGTCACTGGCCAGTTCCGCTGATCTGTCTGCGGCACGGCTGTCGGTGCCCAAACTGTCCAGTAGCATCGCTGGCTCGGGTCGCATCACGATCAAGGACTTGCAAAGCGATGATCTCTCGGTGTCGATTGCGGGTAGCGGCCGCTTCGAAGCGCAAGGCACGGCAAAGGCCATGGAAGTGAATATCGCCGGCTCGGGCGATGTCAGCACTGCAAGGCTCTCCGTCCAGGAAGTGGAGATCAGCATCGCTGGATCAGGCAACGCGACCCTGTGGGTGCGCAAAGGCCTGACGGTCAGCATTGCCGGTTCGGGTGATGTGCGTTACTACGGTGAGGGCAGCTTGCGCGATTCCTCCACGATGGGCTCCGGCCACGTCAAGCAAATGGGCTCAGCGCCCCCGGTCTAAGGCAGCACTTGCTCAAATTTCCCCGCGCAACATAGCCAGCAGCCGCCCCACCACGGCGCCACCGTTGGCGCGCAGGCCATTGTGTTCGTACTCGTTGGTGACCCACAGTTTCATGTTGGGCACCGTAGCGGCGGTCTCTTCTGAAAACTCGCGGTGAACATACATGTCGTCGTAGTACACGGCGGCAGCCACCGGTACCGTATTGCGCTGCAATCGCTCCACATCGTAGAGTTGTGGCCAGGTTGACGTCTCAGCCAATAGGTTGGCAGCCTCTTTAAGTGGCCGCAATTGCGGATAAGCGTCCAGCATCCACGGGTACACCATCTCACCCGTGAACAGCACGGGTTCGGTACCCTCCAGCGCAAACTCTGGGAACTCGGCGAGCAAACGATGGGCCGACCACTGGCTCGCAGCGCCTTGCGTGTAGCAGGCTTCGTGCAGGAGGGTGTAGATCGAATTGGTGTCGAAGTTCTGCGCCTGCTCCAGGTGGGCCAAAAAATTCCAGTTCAGCGCAATCTGGCCTGCAGCATCGATCACAAAGGCTTCTTCCAACAGGTAGTGCACGGCTTCAAATCCACCGCTCATTCCAAATTGAAGACCCAACTGCAAGAAGCGCTGCGCCGTCAGATCGCCACCGCCTGGCAACCGCACGACGTGCTTTAGCAGGTGGTTGACAATTTTTCGGACATGCGCAACGTCTGCAGGGTAGCGTTGGTAGTACAAGCGATTTTTGTCCACCACACGCCGGTAGGTCGCGCGGTACACGTCGTCCGTTGGGCGCGTCAGGGACGGAATGCCACCGGTGATCATCACCTCTTTAAGCCCTTCAGGTGACGCGCTGAGGTAGCGCATAGCGCAGAAGCCGCCGTAACTTTGACCCAAAATGCTCCACGGCGCAGTGCCAATCAATTGCTGGCGAATCGCTTCGGCGTCACGCACGATGTTGTCGGCGCGAAAGTGCATCAGGTAGTCCGCTTGCGCCTGCGCATTGGCAAAGCCAGCAAGCGTTTGCGCGGTGACGGGGGTAGATCGCCCCGTGCCGCGTTGGTCCAACAACAGCACGCGGAAGTCTTGCAACGCCCGCATGATCCAGCCGCTATCTGCAGTAGGGCGTGGCGAACCAGAGCCCGGCCCGCCCTGGAAATACACCAGATACGGCAACTTGGAGTCTTCCTTCGCCGGTGCGACTACCTCACGCGCGAAGACACTGATGGTCTTCACGGGATTGGCGTAATCCAGCGGAAGCTCGAACGAATGGTCACGCAAGACCATGCCCGGAATACGAAGTGCGGCGTTCGTCACGTGCAAGCCTTTTAATTGCGTTAATTGCCAGAGATTTCGCGGAAGAAAGCTTCTGACGACGGCTTGCGTTGCAAGAAGGCTTCGACCAATTCGGATGGGGGCTTCTCGCCACCGCGCTCCAGAATCAGCGTGCGGTAACGTTTACCCATCTTGGTATCCATCACATTCGCGCCAAAGGCCGAGCGCATGTCCAAGGCCAGCACTTCGGACCACATATAGCCGTAGTAGCCAGCTTGGTAGCCTCCCATGACGTGGCCAAAGTTGGCGGGCACCATGGTCCCAGGTACGAACCCCAGTGGCGTCTTGCCTTCCATCTCTGCCCAGGTTTGCATGGGGTCTACCAGGGTAGACGTGTGAACGGCCATGTCCCACGCTGCATACAGTCGCTGGCGGGCGTATTGAATGCCCTTGCCAAAGGCACGCGACGCATTCATGCGCTCGATCAACTTGGGATCAATCGGCTTGCAAGTCGGACACACCTGCGCAAACAAGGCCAGTGACTCAGGGCGGCGCGACCACTCTTCGTACATCTGTGATGGTGCTTCGACGAAATCGCGTTTGACACCCGTACCGGCGTTCAGCACATAGCGTGTTTTAGACAGCACACCGTGCATGATGTGGCCGAACTCGTGGAACAGGGTTTCGAGTTCGCGCTGGTCAAAGCCATCGCGGCTGAAGTTGGTCACCAGTACCGAGACCGGTGTGCGCCCAGCGGCCATGGAGACACCCCGCACCGGGAAGGCCGCCGCATGCTTGTATTTGCCATCGCGTGGGAACAGATCGAGGTAGAAGCTAGACAGGTATTGACCGCTGGCGGTGTCGAACACATCGTAGCCGCGCACGTCAGACTGCCACACGGGCAAAGTCTTGTTTTCCTTAAACTCCACGCCGTACAGCGTGCTGGTCACCTTCATCATCCACGCAATCGTTGGGTCTGTAGGGAACTGCGCGCGTACTTCGTTTTGGTCCACGCTGTAACGCAGTTTCTTCAAACGCTGCTGGTAGAACGGCACGTCCCAGCGCTTGAGGACAGCTGCTTTGTCACCGGTAGTGGCAACTTTTTCAAGGCGCAATTCGTCCAATTCTTTACGCTCCAGCGCCTCAACCTTGCCCTGCACTTCATCCAGGAATCGGGTCACTGCAACGGCCGTGCCGGCCATCTTCCGTTTGATTGCCCAGTCGGCGAAACTGGCGTCACCCATCAACTGCGCCAACTCCAGACGAAGCTTGACGGCCTCTTGCAAAAGGCCCAGGTTTTCCTGGCCGCCACGTTGCTGAAACGCCATCCAGAACGCTTGGCGTGTGGACTCCACCTGCGCGTTGTTCATAATGGCGTCGTATTCCGGGTAGTCCAGACCGAACAGGTAATTGCCTTGTGCATCCTTGGCACGATTGACCAGCGCACTGGGCAGCACGCCTTGCAAGGCAGTGTCAGAAAAGGCCAGTTTGGTCTTGGTGTCGCGCACATTGCGGGCAAAGTCTTGCGACAGTTTGTCCAGACGTTCAAAAATGGCCTTGGCCCGCTCGCGCTTGTTGGCAGGGAGGCTGACGCCACGCTCGTCAAAGTCGTCCAATATGCTTTGGCGCGCCATTGCATCTACCGGGTCAGCAGTTTTCAGTGCCTTCACGCGTTGAAACAAAGCCTCGCTCTGCAAATATTCATTGGGCAATGCAGACAGCAACAAGTCACAGGCTTCTGCCGCCTTGCGCACCTCGGGGTCTGGGCTGGTTTCAGACAGTAGGCCGATCGGACCGGACATATCTTGCAAACCCATGTCAAGGACATTCCAAGCGTGCAGCACGGTCTGGACATTAACCTGCGCCAAAGGCAATGCCTTGATTTTTTCCGCCCGGGCTCGGGCTTGTTCAATGGTTTGCTCGCACAGCTTGGGGATATCAGCGGCAGAGGGCTGCACAATCACCCCCCGCGTAGCCAGCGCAGAGGTAGCCGCCATTGCATGGGGTAAAAAACATGCGGCTAGGGCCGCGAGCACCGTGGTTTGAAGCTTCATGGCAATCCTGAAATCGGGTTGAGAAAGGGATTGACCGGACTAGTCCGGCAGGCCCGAGACCACCTTCTGGGCGGATGGGCTGCGGGATTATAGGCAGCTAAATTCAGGACCGACGTAGGGCATCTACCCAGTCGGCAATTGCATCAAGATTGACTTGGTCGTCGGCGTGCACCAAATAGCACTCCAGGTCCGACAGCGCCTGTTCGGTGTGGCCCAGTTCAGCATGGGCCAAGCCGCGGTCGCGGTATTCGGGCCACGACTTCGGCAGCAGTATCACCAATCGCTCTTGTACCGCCAGCATGCGTTGCCAATCGCTTTGCGACTTGTAAATTTCCTTTAGATTGCGCAGCATGCGGGAAATGATGTCGCGCGACGGTGCCGTCTGCAGGTAGAGGCCCAACGGTGTCTCTAACTCGTCAACCAAACCGCTCCGTCTACGGTACGGCTCCAAGCGCTCAGACAGCTCTTCGCGACTCAACGACTTGCCGCTCAAAGGATCGATCACGACTTGACCCATGGGTAAATTGACTTTGACCAAAAAGTGACCCGGAAATCCCACACCCCGCACCGCGAGGCCCAGGCCTTGGGCCAACTCCATCCACAATACGGCCAGCGTGATGGGGATACCACGCCGCGATTGCAACAGCACGTGGACAAAACTGTTGTCGGGGTCGTAGTAATCGTTGATGTTGCCGCCAAACCCCAGATCCTGGAAGAAAAACTGGTTCAGCACGCGCAACTTTTGCACCGGCCCCGTATCTGCAGCGAGGCGCCTGCGCACGCGTGCCAACAACTGGTCTACCTCACCCAGCACGGTTTGCACATCCATCTCGGGGTATTCGTCTTGCGCCAGACTGATAGCGGCTTCGAACATGGCGAACTCGCCGTCACTCTCCACCAAAGACGCAAAATATTCCAACGGTGTGGGTTCGTCAAAGGACAGGTTCATGATGGCAAACCTTTTAGTTGGCTAACGGCGCAGCAGTTGCCGAAGATTAACACCAGCTGCCCAAATTGCTACAAAATAAATAGCTACACCACCTGATACGAAGAGGGCTAACCATCCCTTTCGCTGAAATTTTTCGGCTTTCATGGCCAGCCACGGGACAGACCCATTAGCCCACATCAAAAATATTGCCAGCAGTGCGCTCGCCGCCAGTACCTGCAGCGCAAACCGGCCCCAACCGGGTTGGGGGATATAGGTTCGGTTACGCAGAAGTCCAATCAACAACCATAACGCGTTGACCATGGCGCCCACGCCAATAGCCAGCGCAAGACCCGCATGCGCAAACAACGGAACAAACACTACGTTAAGCGCTTGGGTAATGATCAGCACTGCGATACCAATCAGCGCTGGGCCTTTGATGTTCTGGCTTGCAAAATAGCCGGGCGTCAACACCTTAATGGCTACTAAACCGAGGAGCCCTGCGCCGTAACCCATCAAAGCAGCTGTAGCCTGCATGGCATCACCGTCCGAGAATTTTCCATTGTGAAAAATAACCGCCACCAAAGGCAAGGCAAAAGTGACCAAAGCAACCGCGCTCGGCACGGCCAACAACACGACCAAACGCAGACCCCAGTCAATCATCTGGGAAAACTTGTCGCTGTCGTTGGATGCCTTCGCGGCTGCGAGCTGCGGCATCAGCACCACGCCTAGCGCTACGCCCAGCATGGCAGTTGGAAATTCCATAAGCAAACTGGCGTTGTTCAACCAGCTCACAGAACCAGTCGCCAAATGGGATGCGATTTGAGTGTTAATGAGCAGTGATATCTGCGAAACACTTACGCCCAACAGAGCTGGTCCCATCAAATGCACTATTTTTTTGGTGTCAGGTTGCGCCCATGCGGTGCGGGCCGCCATCCAAGTGAGTCGGATTTTTGGGGCCATGCCCATGCGCCACAGTGCCAGCAGGATGGCACCGAGTTGCAAGATACCACCCAACATCACGCCACCGGCCATGGCATAGATCGGCTCAATCCCCAGTTGCTTGAACCAGGGAGCGCCCAGCCAAGCCGCCAAAATCATGGCTACGTTCAGAAGCATGGGCGTGGCCGCTGGGATGGCAAAGTTCTTCCAGGTGTTGAGTACTCCGGCACCCAAAGCCACGATAGACATACAGCCAATGTAAGGGAACATCCAACGCGTCATGAACACCGCCGCGTCAAATCCTGCAGGCTTCAAGCCGCTGGCCAAGAGGTAGACCAACAGGGGTGAACCGACTATTCCCAAAAAGCATGTCAGCAACAACGCCATGGTCAGCAAGGTGGCGACAGAGTTGATTAATAAATGGGTCGCTGCATCACCTGCTGTAGCCTTACTGCCCGCCAAAACGGGCACAAAAGCTTGGCTGAATGCGCCTTCGGCAAACATCCGACGCAACATATTGGGTATGCGAAAAGCCACCCAAAAAGCGTCCGTCATGGCACTTACCCCGAAAGTAGAGGTCATGAGCATGTCACGGACCAGCCCAGTAATGCGGGACGCCAGGGTCAGCAAGGAAACGGTAGAAGCAGATTTGATGAGGCTCACCTGCCAAGTGTAGCCGGGGTATAATGTTTGGCTTTGCTGGCATCATCCTCAGACACAAGGAATATTTACTATGGCATCTACCAAACCCAAGAAAAAGAACCCGCGCCTGGCGTCGGGCCGTAAGCGCGTCCGTCAGGACGTCAAAATCAATGCAGCAAACACCTCTTTGCGTTCTAAATACCGTACCGCGGTAAAGAACGTTGAGAAAGCAGTTCTGGCCGGTGACAAGACCAAGGCTACCGAACTGTTTGCGAAGATGCAAGCCGTGGTTGACACCGTGGCTGACAAGGGCATCTTCCACAAGAACAAGGCAGCACGTGACAAGAGCCGCTTGTCTACCAAGGTGAAAGCCTTGGCACT
>JBDTAG010000023.1:0-8057 GCA_039924745.1 Rhodoferax sp. | reverse complement strand
CCAGTAACTACAGACGATGCCCAACAGGGTGTTAATGGTGCCCATACTGGCTTGGCCGAGACGAGGACCACCCCAAAAGACGGCAACCGCATTCAGTGCGGACAACACCAGCAGGCTGCCCCAGATGGCTTTGGTCGGAAGTGTGCGATCCGCCAAATGTGCCGTCCCGACCAGTAGCAAGGTCGAATAACCACCGCCCACCACGGCCAGCGTGAAATTACCCAGGGACTCGTCAGACGCACCGCCAAGCACCTTGAGCCAATAGGTCAGTGGCACCAATAGTTGCACCAGATTGGCCCAACCAATGTAACGGGTGAAGCTCTGCGTGCGGTCGCGTCGCCAGACCAATACCAAAGCACAGCCCATGATGAGGCTGACGGCGGCGTTGATGATCAGAACAAATTGCATCGATGCGAAATCAAAAGACAAGTTGTTACATTGTGCAACCTGCGCGTACGCTTATACCCAGCCGAATCAGCGGAATTACCCTAACTGCGTGTAAATCACCGCTTTTTACCCATCACCCCATTCATGCCGCACTCTGGATGCAGTTAGGGTGAAAAAAACAGTAGTTGTTACCTGCACGAGGCCGCAACCAGCACGGGAATATGTCCGCTGTAAGGCGCAGGTGAGGAGGTGTTTCATAGAATGCCCCATTCCAAGAAGCAAGCACATGTTCAGTTTTTTCAAAAAGAAGCCCCCCCCTGCCCCGATCCCCACACCTGTTGTGGACCCGATTGCGCCATCGCCTTCGGCCCAATTGCCCCAACCTGCTGCTCGACCCAGTTTTACCGCGCCGCCATCCGGTGGCTCGATGATTGGTAGCGCGCTGGTCATACCCATCGACATCCCCGAACCGGGCGCACCACCGCCCGAGCGGCAAAAATGGGTTGACAAACTCAAGGCCAGCCTGGGTAAGACCGCCAGCGGTATCTCCACGGTATTCGGCGGTTCGCTGATCGATGAGGCCTTGTACGAGAAGCTGGAAGACGCGCTGCTGATGGCCGATACCGGCGTTCCCGCCACCCAATTTTTGATCGCTGAACTGCGCCGCAAGGTCAAAGACAGCGGCGTGACCCACCCCATCGCACTGAAAAACATCCTGATCGCCACGCTGACCGACCTGCTGCAGCCTTTGCAAAAGCCATTGGTCATTGGGGAACACAAACCCACCGTCATCATGGTGACGGGCGTCAACGGCGCTGGCAAGACCACGTCCATCGGCAAGCTAACCCGGCATTTGGCCGACCACGGCGCTAGCGTGTTGCTGGCAGCAGCCGACACCTTCCGCGCTGCGGCGCGTGAGCAACTGAACGTGTGGGCCGATCGCAACCTGGTAGAGATCATCAGCCAGGAAGGTGGCGACCCCGCAGCAGTGAGTTTTGACGCAGTCAGCGCCGGCAAAGCCCGGGGCAGAGACGTGGTGCTGGTCGACACTGCCGGGCGCCTGCCCACGCAACTGCATTTGATGGAAGAGTTGAAAAAAATCAAACGCGTGATCCAGAAGGCAGACACCACCGCCCCGCACGAAATATTGCTGGTTATCGACGGCAACACCGGTCAAAACGCGTTGACCCAGGTCAGGGCTTTTGACGATGCATTGAAGTTGACTGGTCTGATCATCACCAAGCTCGACGGAACCGCCAAAGGTGGTGTGATCGCCGCTATTGCGCGTGAGCGGCCCATTCCGCTGTACTTCATTGGTGTGGGTGAAAAGGTGGAAGATCTGGAAACGTTCAACGCCCGTGAATTCGCACAAGCGCTATTGGGGTAAATCGCCATGAAAAAGATTCTTTGGGTTCTGTTTGCCGGGTTCGCTTTGGCAGTCGCTTACCTGATGCTGTGGCCAGTGCCAATTTCACCCGCAGCCTTCAGCCTGCAACCCGACCCGGGATATGTGGGCCCGTACGCGGTCAACACCAAGCTGGCCAATCTGAACACCATCGATTTACACGGCGAGGTTGGACCCGAAAGCATTGCATTTGGACCCGACGGCAAGCTCTACACCACGGTGGCCAGTGGGAATATCTTGCGGATGAATGCCGATGGCTCAGCGCAAGAAGTGTTTGCCAATACCGGCGGGCGGGTGCTGGGCTTTGACTTCGACACACAAGGCAACTTGATTGCAGCCGATGGCGAAAAAGGCTTGCTGTCGATCGCGCCCGACCGCAAAGTCACGGTGCTGACCGACACCTTCAATGGCGAACCCATTCGCTATGCCGACGCCGTGGTTGTGGCCAAAAGTGGCAAGCTGTATTTCAGCGATGCGTCCACCCACTTTGGCCCCAAGGAATGGGGCGGCACTTTTGAGGCCAGCGTGCTGGACATCATTGAGGGCGCCTCCACCGGCCGCATTCTTGAGTACGACCCTGCGACCAAGAACACGCGCCTCGTGGCGCAAGGCCTGAGTTTTGCCAATGGCGTGGCGCTCAGTGCTGATGAGCAATCGCTGTTTGTCAACGAGACCGGCAAGTTCCGCGTCTGGAAGATCGCGGTTAGCGCCAATAACCTGAATGTGGCTCAACCCAACCCGCAGGCTAGCGTGCTGCTGGACAACCTGCCCGGCTACCCCGACAACCTGACGCGCGGGCTGGACGGCAAGATTTGGGTCGGGCTGGTTAAACCGCGCAACCCCACCGCCGACAACATGGCTAACAAACCCTGGCTGCGCCGCCTGACGCTGCGCCTGCCGCGCGCATTGTGGCCTGTGCCCAAGGCGTATGGCCATGTGTTCGCCTTCACCGAAGACGGCAAGGTGGTGGCAGACTTGCAAGACCCCAGCGGCGCCTACCCCGAGACCACGTCCATCACCGAGACCCGGGACCGGCTGTATGTGCAAAGCCTGCACGCGCACAGACTGGGCTGGTTGCCCAACAAACTCTAAACCATCTTCGTGGACAATGGAGGGTTCCGCAATTGAACCCGAACCCTCCGCCATGACCGCACCCCAATCTCCCCTGCTGCCTCGCATCGAAATCGAATCTGCCTCCAACCCAACGGCGGCGGTTATCTGGCTGCATGGCCTGGGCGCGGACGGCAATGATTTCGCAGGTTTGGTGCCCCAACTTGATCTGGAAGGCTGCCTGCCCATCCGCTTTGTATTCCCCCATGCGCCCAGCATCCCCGTCACGCTGAACGGCGGCTACGTGATGCCGGCGTGGTACGACATCATGGGACTCAATCTGGTGGATCGCCAAGACGCGCCCGGTATTCAAAAATCGGAGCAGGCCATCGCCGCCCTCATTGCCAACGAAGTGGCGCGTGGCATACCGGTTGAGCGCATCGTGCTGGCCGGCTTCAGCCAAGGCTGCGCCATGGCATTGCACACCGGCCTGCGCTTCCCCCAGCGCCTGGCGGGCATCATGGCGCTATCAGGCTACCTGCCGCTGGCCGACCGCTTCGCCAGCGAACGCCAACAAGCCAACGCCCACACCCCTGTTTTCATGGCCCACGGCACGCAAGACCCGGTTGTGGTTCTGGCGCGTGGCGAAGACTCGCGCAAGGCGCTGGTCGCACTGGGCCACCCGGTGCAATGGCATACCTACCCCATGCAGCACGCCGTGCATCCGCAAGAGATTGCCGATATCTCTGCCTTCCTGAAGCAGGTTTTGGGAGCGTCAGCACGTGCCGAGTAAGCCAACCGGACTGACGCTGGGCATCGACTTCGGCACCTCCAATTCAGCCGCCGCGTTGATTGGCGCAGATGGCCAGATCCACACCATGGCACTGGATGGCGCGCGCGCCGAAATGCCCACTGCGCTGTTTTTTGCCAGCGAAACCCACACCGTGCTGTATGGCTCCGAGGCCATGCAGGCCTACTTGTCCGGCACCGAAGGCCGACTGCTGCGCTCGCTCAAAAGCCTGTTGGGCAGCCGCCTGATGGAAGAGTACACCGCTGTTAATGGCCAGAGCATTCAGTTCTTCGACATCGTCGTGCTGTTCTTCAAAGAGCTCAAACGCCGCTGCGAGGCGCAACTGGGTCAACCGCTGACCCGTGCCATGCTGGGACGCCCCGTGCATTTTGTGGATGACAACGCCGAGCGCGATGCACTGGCGCAAGAAACACTGGGCCGCGCCGCGCGCGAGGCCGGCTTTACCGACATCGCCTTCCAGTTGGAACCCATTGCCGCGGCGCTGGACTATGAACAACGCGTGGACCGCGAGACCATGGCCTTGGTGGTCGACATTGGCGGCGGTACATCCGACTTCACGGTCATCCGCCTGAACCCTGCGCGCAGCCAGATTGGCGACCGCACGACAGACATCTTGGCTACGACTGGTGTGCACATAGGTGGTACCGACTTTGACCGCTTGCTGGATTTGTCCACCGTGATGCCGCTGTTGGGCTACAAGCACATCGGCACCGGTGGCCGGCCTGTTCCCAATAGCGTATTTTTCGACCTGACCACTTGGCATCTGATCCACCAGGCCTACAGCCGCAAAGCCATGCACTTTGCCAAAGAATTGTGGACCGATTACACCGACCAGACCCTGCACGCCCGCCTGATGGACGCGCTGGAGGGCCAACACGGCCACCGCATGTTGGCCGGGGTGGAGGCGGCCAAGATTGCCTGTTCGATCTCGGGGGAGGAATCACTCGTTGACCTCGATTTTCTGGGCCACGGCCCATCCGAACACCTGGGTGCCACCATCAGCGCCCCTGCCATGGCTGAGACATTGCAGCAAGCCCTGGCCCAGGTAGTGGAATGTGCCCGGCTGTGCGTTCAGCGATCCGGTCTGATCGGCGTGGACGCTGTTTACCTGACCGGCGGCTCGTCGGCGCTGCGCCCCCTGATGGCTGCGCTGCGCGATGCCATGCCAGGTGCCACGTTGGTGGAGGGCAATCGCTTTGGTGGCGTGGCGGCCGGCTTGGCGTATGCGGGAGCCGCATGGGTAGAGTGACCCTTGACGACGCAATTGCTACTATTTTTATAGCTGCAGAGTCATATTCTACGAGGGCTATTGGCCGCTTTTACTTATTCAACGCCCTGCGCACCACACCACCAATGGTCAGCCCCTGCACCAAAATCGAGAAGACCACGACGCAATAGGTTAGCGCCAGCACGCTGTCGCGGTGCGGCCCCACTGGCAAAGCCAAGGCCAAAGCTACCGAAATACCCCCGCGCAATCCACCCCACGTCAACACGCGCCAAGCGCCTTTGGCAAGGCCAAAGCGATGCCCCCACAGGTGCACCGGCAAGCCCACCGTAAGTGCTCTGGCGAATAGCGTCACGGCGATGGAAACGACCCCGGCGACCAAGGTCGATTGGGTGAATGTGATGAGCATGACCTCCATCCCAATCAGTACAAACAGCACGGCGTTGAGAATGTCGTCCAGCAGTTCCCAGAACATGTCCACATAGCGCCGCGTGGTGTCCGACATCGCCAATGCACGGCCCTGGTTGCCGACTACCAGCCCCATGACGACCATCGCCAAGGGGCCCGACACGTGCAGGTGATTCGCCAGTGCATAGCCACCCGTCACGGCCGCCAGCGTCAGCATTACTTCGACCTTGTATTCATCGACGCTTTTGAGCAGGCGGTAGGTCATCCAGCCCAAGACCAAGCCAAAGACGATGCCGCCAACCGCCTCTCGGCCCAGCAACGACAAAGCAGTGCCAACCGTCGGGGTATCGCCACTTTGCAACATGCCCAACAGCAGCGCGAAGATGACCACGCCCACACCATCGTTGAACAGCGATTCGCCGGCAATCACCAGTTCCAGATTCTTGGGCGCGCCAGCAGTTTTCAAAATACCGGCCACCGCAATGGGGTCGGTGGGCGAGATCAGCGCGCCAAACAGCAGGCAATACAGCAGGGGCAGGCTGAAACCGATCCACGGTAGCACCCACCACAGTCCGTAACCCACAACCAGCGTGGACAGCAGCGTACCCAGCAACGCCAAAGCCGCTACGGGCCAGCTCAGGGTCTTGAGCTCGCTCAAGTCCACATGCAGCGCACCGGCAAACAACAACAGCGACAGCATGCCCTGCATAAGGACGCTGGAGAAATTGATGGATCGCAGAAACCCTTCTTCGTGCGCGCGCAGGCTGGGCGCAAGGCCGGTGGCGTCCAGGCCAACAATGGCCAGCGACATCCCTAGTGCAATGACCATGACACCAATCGTGATGGGGAGCCCGATGAAGCGGTGGTTCAGGTAGGCCAGTGCAGCAGTCACAACAAGGCAGATGGCGGCGATATCAAGCATGGATCGAAGTGAGACCGTAGGTAAAGTGAACTTGCTATTAAATATATAGCTATATGCCCATATTCTACGAGGGCTAGCGTATCAAAATGCATAAGAAAAATGCTGGACAGGGTGGAATACTCTATGGGTCAAGAGTATGGGTTGAGCAAGAGTAAGATCCCTTCGTCTGACAAGGGCGGTACGGTAGCGGTTCTGTTTTTATCAAACAAAAACCCGTTCGCCAGACCAAGACCATACCAGCAAGGCTGTTCATCAAGAATGACTCTGTCACCAGTTACACCATCAGCATTGTCTGTCTGTAGGCAGCTATCGGGTAAACCCGAAGATACCCAAAGTTTACAAATTAGCATCAAAAATTCCACTAGTGGTATTAAATTGGTATGTTAAGATATTGCAACGTCCAATCCGCACCCTGTCGGTGCGCTAAAACAAGTCCAAAAAGCCATGATTGAGTATTTGTTGGGTGTAGACGGTGGTGGCACCGGTACCCGCGTCCTGTTGGCAACCCGCAGTGGGGCCGTGTTGGCCGAGGCCAGCGGCGCGCCGTCCGCCCTGGGCCAAGGGGTGGCTGCGGCTTGGAGCAACATTCTGGCCGCCACGCGTCAGGCTTTCTACGTAGCCCAACTGGCGGTGCCGGAATGGTCTGTGTGCGCCATGGGCGCCGGTTTGTCGGGCGTGCACCACCAGCCGTGGGCGGACGAATTTGTCGCCACCAACCCGGGGTTTGCCCACATCGCCATTGAAAACGACGCGTACACCGCCTTGCTGGCTGCACACGGTGGCCGCGCTGGTTGCATGGTGGCAGCAGGCACGGGCAGCGTGGGTGAAGCCTTGTATGCCGACGGCACCCGCCGCCAGGTCAGCGGCTGGGGCTTTCCCGTGGGTGACGAAGGCAGCGGTGCCTGGCTGGGCTTGCGGGCCATGGCCCACGCGCAAGAGGCCATGGACGGACGCGTGCCCGGCGGCGCGTTAGCTGCCAGCATCCACCAACGCTGCGGCAGCCACCGCGACGCGCTACAAAGCTGGTGCGCCAATGCAGGCCAAAACGAATACGCCCAACTGGCGCTGACCGTGTTTGATTGCGCCGCCAGCGACGCCGCCGCTGAAGCCCTGCTAGCCGAGGCCACCGTGGCCATCGAACGCATGGCCCACGCGCTAGACCCCCATGCCGCGTTGCCGCTGGCCATTTACGGCAGCGTCGGGCGCCAACTGTTTTCGCGACTGGCGAGCGCTACCCGCGCACGCTGTGTCGCCTCACCGCAGGATGCCGTACACGGCGCCCTGACGCTTGTCCACCAATCATTGGAATCGTCAACATGACATCAGGCGAAGTTGAAATCACCTTCGAGCCGGATCCGCGCGACAGCTCACCCATCTACATGCAACTGGCGCGCAAGCTGGCCCAGTTGATACGCGAGGGCCGCTACAAGCCCGAGGAGGCACTGCCGTCGGAGCGCCTGCTGGCCGAGACGCTGAATGTGTCGCGCGTCACGGCCCGCTCAGCCATTGACCAGCTGGTGACACAGGGCCTGATTGTGCGCAGGCGCGGGTCGGGCAACTACATCGCCCCGATGCTGGAGCAACCGCTGTCGCAACTGACCAGCTTCTCTGAAGAATTGCTGCGCCGTGGTTACACACCGTCGTCGCGCTGGCTGGAGCGCAAGATCGACGTGGCCATGACCGACGAGCAGTTGTCGCTGGGCCTGTCCACCGGTGCCAAGGTGGTGCGGCTGGAGCGGCTGCGTTTGGCTGACAACGTCATCATGGCCTATGAGGTCAGCGTGCTGCCGCAGTCGATCATTGCCGACCCGATGTTGGTGGGCAATTCGCTGTATGAATATTTGGACAG
>JBDTAG010000022.1:0-3149 GCA_039924745.1 Rhodoferax sp. | reverse complement strand
GAGCGATGTTGACCCTGACATGGGATATGTGCTGTCCAATGTTCGTGTTGGGGTTTTGCCAAATGGGCGTTGGGTGGCTATTTTTGGCAATGGCTTTGGCAGCACTGGTGGTACGGCTGGTGCCAGCAGAGCGGCTCTTTTCGTGGTCGATATTGAAGATGCAGCCAGCAGCAACGCAACTGTTCGCGCTGGAGCCATTCACAAAACGATATTGGACCCCGCCGTTTTTGGCAACGGTTTAGGTGGTGTGACCGTGATACACGATGCCACTACAGGGCGAACGAACACTATTTATGTCGGTGATTTGAAAGGCAAGCTATGGAAGCTCAATTACATGGCTGGTACTGGTGTACCAGTGCCAAGTGCTCCGCTATTTCAAGCTGACGGTGGTGCAGCATTCTTTACCGCAACTGACAGCTTTGGGGTGGCCCAACCTATTACGTCGAGTCCGGCCGTCTTCCAGGGGCCAAAAAATAATGGCTATATCGTGACATTTGGAACGGGCCAATTGTTTAGCTCTTCGGATGCTGCAGATACATCGCCTCAAACTGTGTACAGTATTTGGGACAAGACGGCTGGCATAACACCACTCCCTGAAACGGTTTCTCGTCCCATGAGTCGTTCAAATCTGATCGCGCGCACGCTTACTTCGTATGCTGGTGCGGGTGCATCAGCCGGAACCACGTTTTATTCAGTAACGGGTGCAGCGGTAGATTACACCTCTACCCAGCGAGGATGGTATATCGATTTAAGCGCTTCAATTGTCGGTGGTCGTGTCATTTATCCGACCCAAGTTTTGGGGTACAGCACTGTGTTCGTCAGTTCGGTAGCGCCGGTGCAAGGAACGCCAGCTGCCTGTGATTCGGCTTCTGGTAGTGGTTTGAACCTTATATTGCCAGTTGACTCCGGAACCAACACTATTGGTGGAACTTTTGACACGAATGGTGACGGAGTTGTCAATGGTAGTGACCCAGTCGCTGGTGGCTACTCAACTAAGGCTGACGGTGGAGATGTTTCAGTTAGTAGCAGGGGTGTAAATGGCGGAAACCCACTTGCGGATACTGGTGGTGGTGGCCCAGTCGGCGATTGCACGGGTGACGCTTGCGCGAAAAATAAATGTGTGCCAGACCCGTATTGTGGGCCCAAGAAGTGTCTGGTGGTCATTGAGTCAGCAGGGGGAAGTCTTAAGTCGTGCCGCAACGAATTTCCGGACGGAACACGGGTATGGCGCCGTATTATCAATCCACCAATTCGCTAGTTGTTTACAGAAAGTCATTGATCATGAACTACATATTTCCGGTTCGGCGAAAGCACAACATTGTGGGCCAGTCGGGTTTTACTTTGATTGAATTGATGATTGTGGTGGCGATTGTCGGTATCTTGATTGCTGTTGCATTGCCAAGCTACCGAGAATATGTGTTGCGTGGAAACCGTGCTGTGGCACAGGCTGGATTGCTGGATGCACAACTATTCATGGAGCGGTTTTATGCAACGAACAACAGTTTTGCCAGAACTATCGGTGCATCCGTTGATGATGTCGCTTTGCCCTCTCGGTTGACTAGTGTCCCTGTCGACTCACCGAAATACAGTGTTACTTTGGGAACTGCCACTTCTGCTTCTGGAATTGCAGTATCTGCTAACGCCTATGCTGTAGAGGCGACACCCAACAGCACTGATGCCAAATGTGCAGTCCTCTGGTTAACCAACACGGGTGTCAAAGGAACTTCGGGTACAGGCACCGTAGCGGATTGTTGGAAATAGTCTGAGGTATCGAGGAGAGGTGAGTACTACCGCCTCACCTCATCCACCAACGTCTTGAATTCATCAATGTCTTCAAAACTGCGGTACACACTCGCAAAGCGCACGTAGGCAACCTTGTCTAGCTTCTTAAGCTCGCGCATGACCAGCTCGCCAATGCGTGCAGACTGAACCTCGCGCAGGCCGAGGTTGAGCAGTTTCTCTTCAATCCGCTCTATAGCGCTGTCAATTTGCTCGGTACTGACCGGGCGTTTGCGCAATGCCAGGTTGAACGACGCCAGCAATTTGGCGCGTTCATATTCAATACGCCGTCCATCTTTCTTGACGATGGACGGGTAGTTAACATCCGGGCGTTCGTAAGTGGTGAAACGCTTTTCGCACGATCCACATTGGCGTCTACGGCGTATGAAATCACCATCCTCAGATATCCGTGTCTCCACCACTTGGGTTTCTGAGTGGCTACAGAATGGGCATTTCATAGCATTTGTGGTTTAGCCGACGGTGCCTTATCCGTAGACCGGGAAGCGCGAGGTCAAGGCATGCACCTTGGTTCGCACGGCTTCAATGTTTGCCGCGTCGCGTGGGTTGTCCAGCACGTCGGCGATCAGGTGGGCGGTGGCGCGGGCCTCTGCGTCCTGGAAGCCGCGGGTGGTCATGGCAGGGGTGCCGATGCGCACTCCGCTGGTGACCATGGGCTTTTCGGGATCGTTGGGGATGGCGTTCTTGTTGATGGTCATGTGGGCGTCGCCTAGCACAGCCTCAGCTTCCTTGCCAGTAATGCCCTTGGCACGCAGGTCCACCAGCATCAAGTGGCTTTCGGTGCGGCCACTGACAATGCGCAGTCCACGTTCGGTCAATGTCTCGGCCACGATGCGGGCGTTGGTTAACACCTGCTGTTGGTAAATCTTGAAGCTGGGGTCGAGAGCTTCCTTGAAAGCCACGGCCTTGGCAGCAATCACGTGCATCAGCGGGCCGCCTTGCAGGCCAGGGAAGATGGCGCTGTTGATGGCCTTCTCATGCTGAGCCTTCATCAAAATGATGCCGCCACGGGGACCGCGCAGGCTCTTGTGGGTGGTGCTGGTGACTACGTCGGCGTGGGGCACGGGGTTGGGGTACAGGCCCGCGGCGATCAACCCGGCATAGTGGGCCATGTCCACCATGAAAATGGCGCCAACGTCTTTGGCGACCTTGGCAAAGCGCTCAAAGTCAATGGCCAGTGAATAGGCACTAGCACCGGCGATGATCAGCTTGGGCTTGGTTTCGTGGGCTTTGCGCTCCATGGCGTCGTAGTCGATGGCTTCCTGGGGATTCAGGCCGTAGGAAACAACGTTGAACCATTTGCCACTGATGTTCAGCGGCATTCCGTGGGTCAGGTGGCCGCCTTCGGCCAG
>JBDTAG010000021.1:0-3355 GCA_039924745.1 Rhodoferax sp. | reverse complement strand
CTACGGCTTTTTGAGCGAGAACGCCGAGTTTTCCAAGCGCGTGGAAGAAGAAGGCATTGTCTTTATCGGCCCCAAACACTATTCGATTGGCGCGATGGGCGACAAGATTGAATCGAAGAAGTTGGCGGGTAAGGCCGGGGTCAATTGCATTCCCGGGGTCAACGATGCGATTGAAACGCCGGAGAAAGCGGTTGAGATTGCGCAGAGCATTGGCTACCCGGTGATGATCAAGGCCTCTGCCGGTGGCGGTGGCAAAGGCTTGCGTGTGGCCTTCAACGACAAGGAAGCCTTTGAAGGTTTCACGTCGTGCCGCAACGAGGCGCGCAATAGCTTTGGTGATGACCGCGTGTTCATCGAGAAGTTTGTCGAAGAGCCCCGCCATATCGAGATCCAGTTGATTGGTGACAGCCATGGCAATGTGATTTACCTGAACGAGCGTGAATGCTCGATCCAGCGCCGCCACCAAAAAGTCATTGAAGAGGCGCCGTCGCCTTTCATCAGCGATGCCACACGCAAGGCGATGGGTGAACAGGCCGTGGCGTTGGCCAAGGCGGTCAATTACCAAAGCGCGGGTACGGTGGAGTTTGTGGTCGGTAAAGACCAGAGCTTTTACTTCTTGGAGATGAACACGCGCGTGCAGGTGGAGCATCCGGTGACCGAATGCATCACGGGGCTGGACCTGGTGGAGCTGATGATCCGCGTGGCGGCGGGTGAGAAGCTGCCACTCACGCAGGCAGAGGTCAAACGCAATGGTTGGGCGATTGAGTGCCGTATCAATGCCGAAGATCCGTTTCGCAACTTCTTGCCGTCGACAGGCCGTTTGGTGCGCTTTGCGCCGCCCGCGCAGACCATGTTTGCTGCATCCGTTCGTCCTGAGCTTGTCGAAGGGCATGCGCAGGCTTCGACAGGCTCAGCCCGAACGGAGTTTTTTGGCGTGCGCGTGGATACCGGCGTGCAGGACGGTGGCGAGATTCCGATGTTCTACGATTCGATGATCGCCAAGTTGATTGTGCACGGCACGGATCGCAACGATGCGATTGCCAAGATGCGCGAGGCGCTCAATGGTTTTGTGATCCGCGGCATCAGCAGCAATATCCCGTTTCAGGCCGCGTTGCTTGCGCACCCCAAGTTCGTGGCTGGCGATTTCAATACCGGCTTTATCGCCGAGAACTATGGAAAGGGCTTCTCCGCAGAAGACGTGCCACACGAAGACCCGATGTTTCTGGTCGCATTGGCTGCCTTTGTGCGCCGCAAGTCGCGCGAGCGTGCGGCCGGCATCAGTGGGCAGTTGCCCGGCTATGGGGTGCAGGTCGGCAAAGACTATGTAGTGGTCACACTGGCGCAGGATGGCCAGCACACCTATACGCCGGTCCATGTGGACGAGTTTGTAGGTGAGACGGGTTCTGCTCGCGTGCGGGTGGGTGCCAACAGCTATGAAATCCGCAGCGGCTCGCGTATCAATGACATTGCCATCACCGGCACGGTCAATGGCGCACCTTTCACCGCCCAAGTCGAGCGGGGCACGCCGAAGAACCCGCTGGCACTGCGCTTGCAGCACAATGGCACACGGATAGATGCTTTGATCATTTCGCCGCGCATGGCCCAGTTGCACGCGCTGATGCCGCACAAGGCGCCACCCGATTTGAGCCGCTTTGTGCTGTCGCCAATGCCGGGTCTGCTGGTAGAGGTTGCAGTGGTTCCTGGGCAAAAGGTGCAGGCTGGCGAACGCGTGGCGGTGATTGAGGCAATGAAGATGGAGAATGTGTTGTTCGCCGCGGCAGATGGCGTGGTTGGTAAGGTGTTGGCGGTCAAAGGCGAATCCTTGACGGTAGACCAGGCGATTGTGGAATTTGCCTAAGCGCGAAGTAGGTGTGTTACTAAACAGGAAGGTTGTCGATATGTTGCGTCCTTTTCAGGTGCTGGGTATTCAGCAGATCGCCATAGGAGCCAGTGATAAAAAGCGCCTGCACAAACTGTGGGTGGACATGCTGGGGCTGGAGGTCAAAGGCACTTACCGCAGTGAGTCGGAAAATGTGGATGAAGACATTTGCGCCATTGGTTCGGGGGCGTTCAAGGTCGAAGTGGATCTGATGCAACCACTGGACCCTGAAAAAAAGCCTGCGGTACAAAACACACCACTCAACCACGTGGGTTTGTGGATAGACGATTTGGCAACTGCCGTGGACTGGCTGACGGCGCAAGGCGTGCGCTTTACGCCGGGCGGCATTCGCAAAGGTGCGTCTGGATTCGACGTGTGTTTTTTGCACCCCAAGAGCAATGATGAATTCCCCATCGCTGGCGAAGGCGTACTGATCGAGCTGGTGCAGGCGCCGCCCGATGTGGTCAAGGCATTCTCGCAATTGGCGCATCCCGGCCACAGCCAATAAATTGGATCAGCGCCTGACATGAGTTTTCTGGAGCTGGCCCTGGCCAGACAACAGGAGTTGTGGTTGGCCTTGCTGGCGGTGGCGGTCATCGCCATTCTCTTTCGCATGGTGCGTCCGGGAGAACGCCGGTCTCTGCGGGTGACTTGGGGTTTGTGGGGGTTGTCGCTGCTGTCACTCTTGGCCGTGACCGGTTTGCGCAGCAATACGATGCTGGCCAATACCGCGTTCCAGTTGAGTGTGGTGTTGGGTGGACTCGCAGCGATTCACCTGCTGGCCAATATCGCCTTTCGCGCCATATTGCCGCGCTTGGGGTTTAGTGCACCGCGCATTGCGCATGATCTGGTTTTTACCGGCATCTCCCTGGCCTGGGGTTTATTGTGCTTGCGCTTGTCAGGGGTTGATACCACGCAGTTGTTTGCGACGTCAGCGGTCATCACCGCAGTGCTGGCGTTTTCTATGCAGGACACCCTGGGCAATGTGTTGGGTGGCGTGACGCTGCAGTTGGACAACTCCTTGCGTGTGGGCGATTGGGTCAAAGTAGACGACGTCAGTGGCCGTGTGACTGACGTGCACTGGCGTTTTACCGCCATCGAAACCCGCAACCGGGAGCTGGTTATTTTGCCCAACAGCTGGCTGATGAAAAACCGCTTCATTGTGCTGCGCGCAGCCGAGGGCGTTCCCCTTGCCTGGCGGCGTGCCTTGAATTTCTACATCGAATCTTCCTCCGACCCCGAGACGGTGATCCGCGCGCTGGAGCGATCAGTTCTGGATGCCGAAATTCCGCATGTACTGACGGCTCCGGCCCCCAGCGCGGTTCTGATGGATGTCAATTTTGGCTATTGCCGCTATGCGTTGCGGTATTGGTTGGGTGATCCACAGTTTGACGACCCTAGTGACTCCGCAGTACGGGTGCATGCACTCGCTGCGTTAGCACGTGCTGGTGTGCAGTTGGGTGTGCCGATGGAAGA
>JBDTAG010000020.1:0-3646 GCA_039924745.1 Rhodoferax sp. | reverse complement strand
CCGCGCTGCATGCCACTGACAATCGCCTTCAATGAGGCCGACACGATGTTGGCATCCATGCCCACGCCAAACACGGTGTGTTGCTCGTTGATACGCAGCTCCAGATAGGCCACGGCCTGTGCGTTGGCACCGGCGCCCATACCGTGCTCGTGGTAGTCCAACACCCGCACCGTGTTCGCGCCCGGCACAGCATTCAAGGCGTTGACAAATGCTTCGATGGGTCCTGCCCCTTGGCCCGCGATTTGCTGGCCTTCCCACTGCGCGGTTAGCGCCACGCCATCGCCGGACGCGGTTTGTTGTACCTGCGGCGCGGTGATGCGTGCTGTGCCGTATTCACGTTGGAATAAATCCCACAGGTCTTGTGCGATGAGCTCTTTTCCTTCGGTGTCCATGTGGGATTGCACGACTTGGCTGAATTCGATTTGCAGACGACGGGGCAATTCCAGACCGTATTCCGTTTCCAACAAGTAGGCCATTCCGCCTTTGCCCGACTGGCTGTTGACGCGGATTACCGCTTCGTAGCTGCGGCCCAGGTCCATCGGGTCCACGGGCAAGTAGGGGATGGCCCAGGCATCGTCGGGCTTGGCATTTGCACGCAGTGCAAAGGCTTTCTTGATGGCATCCTGGTGCGTGCCAGAGAACGAGGTGTACACCAGCTCACCCACATAGGGGTGGCGCGGGTGCACTGGCAACTGGTTGCAGTGCTCCACCATGCGGCGCACCTCGTCGATCTGCGAGAAGTCCAAGTTGGGCGATACGCCCTGCGTGTAGAGGTTGAGTGCGATGGTGACGATGTCGACATTGCCGGTGCGCTCGCCGTTGCCAAACAAACAGCCTTCTACGCGCTGGGCGCCAGCCATCATCGCCAGCTCGGCCGCGGCCACGCCGGTGCCGCGGTCGTTATGCGGGTGCACCGACAGCACGATGCCGTCGCGCCGCGCGATGTTGCGGTGCATCCACTCGATCATGTCGGCAAACACATTGGGGCTTGAGTGCTCTACCGTGGTGGGCAGGTTGATGATGCAAGGTTGTGCCGGGGTCGGTTGCCAGACCGCGGTGACAGCGTCTATGACACGTTTGGAGAATGCCAACTCGGTGCCCGAGAAGTGTTTGGGCGAATACTGGAAGGTCCACTGCGTGGCGGGTTGCAGGCGGGCCAGGTCTTGTATGAGGCGTGCGTGGCTGGTGGCTAATTCCACAATGCCATCTTCGTCCATGCCCAGCACCACGCGGCGCATGACGGGTGACGTGGCGTTGTAGACGTGGACGATGGCGCGTTTGGCGCCGACCAGTGCTTCCATCGTGCGGCGAATCAACCCATCTTTGGCGGGTGTCATGACCTGGATGGTCACGTCGTCGGGCACCATGTTTTGCTCGATCAACTGGCGTACGAAATCGAATTCGATTTGTGACGCAGCGGGGAAGCCGACCTCGATTTCCTTGAAGCCAATCTCCAGCAAGTGGCTAAACATGCGCAGCTTTCGCGCCATGTCCATTGGCTCGATCAGTGCTTGGTTGCCGTCGCGCAGGTCGGTGCTGAGCCAAGTGGGTGCATGGGTCAGCACGGCATTGGGCCAGGTGCGGTCGGTCAAACCAATGGGGGCGAAGGCGGGGTACTTGCGGCTGGGATCTTGCAACATGCTGGGGTCTCCTGAGGGGGATTAAGAACCAGCAACCCAATGAAAAACGGCCCGTTGCTGGTAGCTACGGGCCGTGGTGTTTGCGCTTACGCGTGCACTACCATCTCCGCCCGGAGGGGATTAGTAGTAGCGCTAGTGCAAATGTGTTCATGACCGAATACTAACCCAATTTCTGGGAAGCGAATTTTTAAAGCGAAATCAAGCCAGCGCTTCTTTGACGAAGTCCAACCGGTCCTGGCCGAAGAACATGGCGTCGCCGACAAACACAGTGGGCGCGCCAAACACACCGCGTGCCACGGCCTCTTCGGTGTTGGCTTTGAGAGCGGCCTTGATGTCTGCGTCGTTAACCAACGCAAACACGACAGCAGGGTCAAAGCATGCCTCCACCAGCATGGCCGCCGTCACGGCCGGGTCGTTCAGGTTGGCACCGTCGGCCCACAGGGCGGGGTACACGGCAGCCAAGAACGTCTCGAAGCGCTCGGGGTGGCGCACTTGCATGCCGATCACCGCGCGCATCAATGTGAGCGTGTTGATGGGGAAGTGTGGGTTGATGCGAAAAGGCACGCCATAGCGCTTTGCAAAACGTCCCAGGTCTACGGACATATAGCTGCCCTTGGCGGGCACCATCATGGGCGAGGCGTTGCCCGTGGCCTGGAACACGCCGCCCAGCAGCATGGGCCGGTACACCAATGTGGCGCCAGCCTCAACACAGAGAGCGGGCAATTGCGTCCACGCCAGATAGGCCGCTGGGCTGCCCACGTCAAAGAAGAATTCTGCAGTTTTTTGCATGGTCAATTTATTTGGTAAATGGTCGTTTGGTAAACGTACGTTATTCTATGATATAATGGTTGTCAACTATTTCATTCCAAGCCCGCCATGCGCTACGCCAAAACCCATAAAGACGAGACCCGTCAGAAGCTGCTGACCAGTAGCCGCGCCATTGCCAAGAAGGGCGGCTTCAAGGCCACTGGCGTGGATGCGCTGATGGCTTCCGTCGGCTTGACCGGCGGCGCTTTTTACAGCCACTTCCCGTCCAAGCAGGCCTTGTTTGCAGAACTGATTGCACAAGAGATGGACAACAGCAGTGCCATGCTGGCTGGCGACAAAGACTCGCCCGACAACCACGTGGCCAAGTGCCTGCGTAACTACCTCAGCAGCTTCCACGCCATGAACCCTGAGGTTGGGTGCGTGTTGCCCACGCTCGGCCCCGAGATTGCCCAGGCCGGCCCCGAGGTACGCAGTGTGGTGGAGGCTGCGTTGAAGCGCACGCAAAAGAGCTGGAGCTCCCGCACCGGTGATGCGGATGCAGGTTGGGCGCTGATCGCACAGTGCGTGGGCGCGTTGGTGCTGGCGCGTGCGGTCGAGAGCGAGCGCACGCGCAAGGAAATACTCGCAGCCAGCCGCCGCTTTCTTGACAAGATGCTGCCTGCCAGCGCCAACCCTTAACTTGGAGAAGACCATGTCCGAAAACGCATCCCAACTCAAAGTCGCACTGGTCATAGGGGCTGGCGATTCCACCGGCGGGGCCATCGCCAAGCGCTTTGCCAAAGAAGGTTTCATCGCCTGTGTGACGCGCCGTTCGGCCGACAAGTTGCAACCGCTGGTGGACAGTATCCGCGCCGAGGGCGGCCAGGCTTTTGGATATGCCAGCGATGCACGCAAAGAGGAAGACGTGGCGGCGCTGTTCGCGCAGGTGGAGGCCGAGCATGGGCCGGTCGAGGTGTTGGTGTTCAACATCGGTGCCAATGTGCCCTGCAGCATCTTGGACGAGACAGCACGCAAATATTTCAAGATTTGGGAGATGGCCTGCTTCAGCGGCTTTCTAAATGCACAGGCCGCCGCCCGGCGTATGGTGGAGCGGGGCAGGGGCACGATCCTGTTCACCGGCGCCACCGCGGGCCTGCGCGGGTCGGCCAACTTCGCCGCTTTTGCGGGGGCCAAGCACGCTCTGCGTGCGCTGGCGCAAAGCATGGCGCGCGAGCTGGGGCCGCGCAACATCCACGTGG
>JBDTAG010000019.1:0-6517 GCA_039924745.1 Rhodoferax sp. | reverse complement strand
CTGTGGCCGCTGCAACACATTGGCGGCGAATTTATGCCGCGCTTGGACGAAGGCGATCTGTTGTACATGCCATCAGCCTTGCCCGGCTTGTCCGCAGGCAAAGCGGCCGAGCTGTTGCAGCAGACCGACCGCCTGATTAAAACCGTGCCCGAGGTAGCCAGTGTCTACGGCAAAGCGGGCAGGGCAGAGACCGCGACCGACCCTGCCCCGATGGAAATGTTTGAGACCACCATCCAGTTCAAACCGCGCGACCAGTGGCGCACAGGCATGACGCAAGACAAGCTGGTGGATGAGTTGGACCGCATCGTCAAGGTGCCGGGCCTGTCCAATATTTGGGTGCCACCCATTCGCAACCGCATCGACATGCTGGCTACCGGCATCAAGAGTCCGGTGGGCGTCAAAGTGGCCGGTGCGGACTTGGCCACCATCGACCGGCTCACGGGCGAGATTGAGCGCGCGCTGAAAGACGTGCCTGGCGTTAGCAGCGCCTTGGCCGAGCGCCTGACTGGCGGCCGTTATGTGGATGTGAACATTCTGCGCGACGCGGCAGCCCGCTATGGCTTGAACATTGCCGATGTGCAAAGCGTCATCAGCTCCGCCGTGGGCGGTGAAAACATTGGCGAGGTGGTCGACGGCTTGCAGCGCTTCCCCATCAATGTACGCTACCCGCGCGAGATCCGCGACTCGCTGGAGAAACTGCGCAACCTGCCCATCGTCACCGGGCGCGGCCAGCGGCTGGTGCTGTCGGATGTGGCTGATGTCCGTGTCACAGACGGCCCGCCCATGCTGCGAAGTGAAAACGCCCGCCTGTCGGGCTGGGTGTATGTGGACATTCGCGGGCGCGACCTGCGCTCTGCGGTGCAAGACATGCAAGCAGCGGTTGCCAGCAAAGTGGCGCTGCCAGCGGGCTACTCTATCTCGTGGTCTGGGCAGTTTGAGTTTTTGGAGCGCGCCACTGCCAAGCTGAAAGTGGTGGTGCCGTTCACACTGCTGATCATCTTTGTGCTGCTGTACCTCACGTTCAAGAGCTTTGGCGAAGCCACGCTGATCATGCTCACGCTGCCGTTTGCGCTGGTGGGCGGTATCTGGTTGCTGTACCTGTTGGGCTACAACCTGTCGGTGGCGGGGGCGGTGGGTTTCATCGCGTTGGCCGGTGTGTCGGCAGAGTTTGGCGTCATCATGCTGCTGTACCTCAAGCAGGCGTGGGAGGCGCGTGTAGCCCAGGGCAAAACCACGCAGGACGATTTGCTGGACGCCATCCGCGAAGGTGCGGTGCTGCGGGTGCGGCCCAAGGCCATGACGGTGGCGGTGATTTTGGCTGGCCTGTTCCCCATCATGTGGGGCAGCGGCACGGGGTCAGAGGTGATGCAGCGCATCGCTGCGCCCATGGTCGGCGGCATGATCACTGCGCCGCTGCTGTCGATGTTTGTGGTGCCGGCGGTTTATTTGTTGATGCGGCGTAGGACGTTGGGGAAACGACCGGAAACGACTTGAAGCGAACGAAAGTGCAGTGCATTCATGACTAGTTTGCCCACGAGCCGCCTCAGGCGTTCGGGCGGCTCAGCGCCCACGCGGCCTGCTGCACCGCCTGCGCATCCTTTTGCAAAACACCGAGGCGGCGCTGCAGCCAGGGCAGCCCGTCTTGCTCAGGCGCAGTCAACGGCAGCGCATCCAACCCGTTTGACCAGGCGCTGGCTATGGGTCCTGCTGCTCTGCCGTCGTCCGCGGCGGTGTTGGTCATCGCCGGATTAGCCAGCAGACGGGTCAATGCACGATGGCTCTGCGCCAGACTATCCGTCAGAGCGGGTCCGGCATCCACTACCCAGGGCGCGGCCAAGGTCAAGCGCACCAGCGACAGGTGCGCCATCAGCCGCTGGCCGCGGTCGAGCAGGCTCAGCACCTGGACCGTGGGCAGCCGCTCGCTGCGGGGCTCGGCGGCGCTGCGCTGCGCCGCTGCGGACAGCGCGCCCAGCGAGTCGTAGGCGCGCCGGCGCGCCAATCGCTGGGCCACTTGATCCGGCCCTGCCGCGCCCAGCACCGCCAGCGCGTAGTCAGACAGCGCCTGCCGTGTCTGGTTCACGAGGCGCGGCAGTTGGCGCCGCTCCCAGGCCGGCAGCACATAGCTGAACATCCATGCCAAGCCCGCGCCCAGCACCGTATCGGCTACCCGCTCGGCCACGGCCAGGCCGCCGACTGGATGCATCAGGTGGGCTTGCAGCAACGCCATGATGGTGGCGGCGGTGGCGGCCAGCCAGTAACGGCGCACCACGAAGGCATGGGCTGTGCCGACCGCCAGCAAAAACACCAGCGCTTGCCATGGCACCGCAGGCAGTCGAACCAGGCCTACTACCAGAAGGCAGCCCAGCAGCGTACCGCCGACCCGTTGGTTGCGCCGCGCCAGGGTTTGGGCCAGGTTGCCGCGCAGTACCACCGCCACGCTCAGTACCAGCCAATGTGGATGGGCCGACCAAGGCAGCACCTGCGCCAGCGCAAAGGCGCAGCCAAACGCCAGGCCAGTGCGCAGCGCATGCCGCAACACCGGCGAATGGCCGCTGAATTGGGCCTTCAACGCCGACAGTGGCCAGTCGCTCGGGGCCACAAAGCGGCTCAGCTGATCGGCCGACAGCGCCACAGGCGATGGCGAACCCTGCAAGGCGTCGTGCACGTGTTGCACACCGCGACCCAAGGCCCTTAGCCGCAGTTGCAGAACGGGCACCAGGCGTGCACGAGGGTCATGCTCCGGCCATACCACGTCGCTGCCTGGGGCATTGAGCTCGCCCGGCGGGGCCGGTGCGGGGCCGGGTCGGCCTAAACGCAGCGCGAGGGCAGCTTGCGAGAGCTGGTGGGCCAGCCCGCTCAGGGCTTCGGCCATCTCGGCCATGGTCTGGCGACCGGGTGCGTCGTGGCCGATCAGGTCGAGGTCCAAGCGCACTGCCAGCAGAACGTCACGCAGTTCGATGGTGTGCACCAGCACTGCGGTAAGGCGCTGGTAGTGTGCCGCCGTGGGCGCAACAAACACCAGGTCGCGCGCTGCCTGCAACAAGTCGGCCAGCTCGGCCTCCTGCTGGACCCAACTCCAGGCGGCGGTAGTTGGTTTGTCGGCGTTCGGCTGGGCCGGAGCTGCGGCGCTGGTGCGCCAGACTTCGGCCCTGGCTTGCAACAAAGCGGCCGAAGCCTGTAAAGCAGATGCCACCGCCAGCGTGCGCCAGCGCGGCTGCATGAGCCAGCCCGTTGCCAGCGCCCACAGCCCGTAGAGTGCCGCACCCACAGCCTGCCAGCCCAGCAGCCGCAGAGGCGACACACTGCCCGCCGGTGACGCCAGCGTGAACACCATCGCCAGCACGGGCGCAAATGCCACGGCCCCAGCCCGTAGGCCCCAGGACATCACCATCATCGCCAGCGTGCCGCCCAGTGCCAGGGCCAGGCCCAGCGTCACCGGCCCAGGCTGAGCCAAGATCACCAGCGTGGTCCCCGCCAGCGCGGCCAACGCGCCAGCCAGCAACTGACGCCAGGCCCTGACCATGGCCACGGGCGCGTCGGCCAGACTGGTACACACCGCACCGGTCAGCGCCAATCCGGCGGCACTGGCACCCGCGGCTGCGCCCACCGTGCCGTGCACCATTGCCACACCCGCAGCGACCAGCGCGCCGTTGAGCAGGTAGGTGGGTAGGCGCATCAGCAGTTGCGGGGCACGGGCCATAGGTTGTGGAGCCCGGTCAGGGGCACGTTGGAAATGTTGAGTATGGATTGTCTCCCAGCCTGCCGCTGGTACGTGACGGGTGGTAGGCTGAGGTCCGCCAGAAGTGGGCTTTGAGAAGAGCTGGATTGACCGAATGGTACCGACACCTTAGTCCATCGCCCAGGAAAACTTTTGTAAAATGTGGATGTAGCCCTCGTGGAATATGACGGTATAGCTATTTTATTTATAGCAATGAGACCATTACTTGAAATGAACATGAGGTGTAAGAACATTTGCGTAGCTTTGCTCTTGGCTTTCCTGCTGATGCCAAGTGCTTTTGCGCAAGACAGCGCAACCACCCAATGGCAGGCCACGAACCATGAAGCCGTGGTGCTCTACCAGGCAGGCAACTACGACAGCGCGCTAGCGATGGCAAAGGACGCGTTAGCGCTTGCAGAAAAAGCCACAGGCCCCAACCATCCCAATGTGGCCCTCAGTCTGAACGTGCTCGCAGATATTTACCGCGCCCAAGGCAAATACGCGCTGGCCGAACCGCTCTACAAGCGCGCGCTGGCGATTTGGGAAAAGGCACTTGGGCCCAACCACCCCGCTGTAGCTATCAGCCTGAATGGCCTCGCGGAGCTATACCGCGTTCAAGGCCAGTATGCGCAGGCCGAGCCGCTGTACCAGCGCGCACTGACGATCCGGGAAAAAGCACTCGGCCCGAATCACCCCGAGGTGGCCGGTAGCCTCAACGGGCTGGCAGTGCTGTACCAAGTCCAAGGCCGTTACGCCGAAGCAGAGCCCCTGTACAAACGCGCCATAAACATCTGGGAAAAAGCGCTGGGCCCGGACCATCTGGGTGTGGCTAGCAGCCTGAACAACCTCGCCCTGATCTACCGCCGCAAAAACCAGTACGCGCAGGCCGAACCGCTCTACAAGCGTTCGCTGGCGATTCGCGAAAAGGCGCTGGGCCCGAACCACCCCGATGTGGCCAACAGCCTGAACAATCTGGCGGAGATGTACAGCGCGCAAGGCAAGTATGCGCAGGCGGAGCCGCTGTACAAACGCGCACTGGCCATTTGGGAGGCGGCGTTGGGCCCGGATCACCCCGATGTAGCCAGTAGCCTGAACAACCTGGCGACCCTCTACCGCGCCACCCACCGCATCAAGCAGGCAAAGGAGCTGGAGACGCGCGCCGCACGCATTCAAGCCATCAAAAGGTGACTGCGCAGGCCGGGTAAAATCAGCAGGCTTAGCCCCTTGCCCTTTTAGCCCATTTTTCCAGGCCGCCCTGTGACACTGCACATCACCCAATTCGAGGGCAGCAACGCCCTGAGCAGCTTCCGCGTTCAACAACTTTTGCCTGCACTGCACGGCATCCACGAGAAAATCTCCGGCATTTCGGCCCGCTTTGTCCACCTGGTGGCCAGCGACACTGCCCCCGATGCCGCGCTGACCGCCCAACTGGCGGCGCTGCTGACCTACGGCGACCCGTACACCGGCCCTACCGATGGCCCGTTGATTGTGGTGTCGCCCCGCTTGGGCACCGTATCGCCCTGGGCGTCCAAGGCGACCGATATTGCGCACAACTGCGGCTTGGCCGTCAAACGCATCGAGCGCCTGGTGGAATACCGTTTGACGCTGAAGAATGGTCTGTTGAGCAAAACCGCGTTGACGGCCGAGCAATTGCAACAAGTTGCCGCCGTGCTGCACGACCGCATGACCGAGAGCGCCATGCTGGAGCGCGCCCAGGCACTGGGCCTATTTGGCGCACTGCAAGCGGCACCCATGGACCACGTGGATGTTCTCAAGGGTGGCAAAGACGCCTTGGTCAAGGCCAACACCCAGTTCGGCCTGGCCTTGGCCGCTGACGAGATCGACTACCTGGTCAATGCCTTCACCACGCTGGGACGTAACCCCACAGACGTGGAGTTGATGATGTTTGCCCAGGCCAACAGCGAGCACTGTCGCCACAAGATCTTCAACGCCCAGTTCACCATTGACGGCGTGGCGCAAGACCAAAGCATGTTCGGCATGATCCGCCACACGCACCAGACCAATCCACAGCACATGCTGGTGGCGTATTCGGACAATGCGTCCGTGATGGAAGGTGTTTTGGTGGAACGCTTTGTAGCCAAATCAGCAGGCATGAAGAGCCAATCGGGCTCTGGCCCTCGTGGAATAAGCGTAGCCAGCTACGAAAAGCATAGCGAAACCAATCACATCTTGATGAAGGTGGAGACCCACAACCACCCCACAGCCATCTCGCCGTTCCCCGGTGCGTCCACTGGCGCAGGCGGTGAGATCCGCGACGAAGGCGCCACCGGCCGTGGCTCCAAGCCCAAGGCGGGTTTGACCGGTTTTACCGTGTCCAAGCTGTGGCCCACTCCAGGTGTTGACGATTTTGGCAAGCCCGAGCACATCGCCAGCCCCTTGCAGATCATGGTCGAAGGCCCGCTGGGTGGCGCGGCCTTCAACAACGAGTTTGGCCGACCCAACCTCTTGGGCTATTTCCGCGAATACGAGCAAAGCGTGACCAGCGACGTGGACACCGTGCAGCGCGGCTACCACAAGCCCATCATGATTGCAGGTGGCTTGGGCATCATCGATTCCACGCAAACCCACAAGATCGAATTCCCCGCAGGCAGCCTGTTGATCCAGTTGGGCGGCCCCGGCATGCGCATCGGTATGGGCGGCAGCGCGGCCAGCTCCATGGCTACGGGCGCGAATGCGGCCGAGCTGGACTTTGATTCGGTGCAGCGCGGCAACCCCGAGATCGAGCGACGCGCGCAAGAGGTCATCAACCAGTGTTGGATGCTAGGGCAGGGCACTGCT
>JBDTAG010000018.1:0-3988 GCA_039924745.1 Rhodoferax sp. | reverse complement strand
ATGTCGTCAGCCCCACCCGCCGCCAAGGAATAAGCCTTTCAACAGGCTTTTTATTTCAAGCGCTTGATCAGGCTGGATGTGTCCCAGCGCTGGCCGCCCATAGCTTGCACGTCGGCATAAAACTGGTCTACCAGGGCGGTAACGGGTAAGCGGGCGCCGTTGCGTTTGGCTTCGTCCAGCACCAGTCCCAGATCCTTGCGCATCCAGTCGACGGCGAAACCAAAATCAAATGTGTTGGCCACCATGGTTTTGCCACGGTTGTCCATCTGCCAGCTTTGGGCCGCGCCCTTGCCGATGACTTCCAACACCTGGTTCATGTCCAATCCGGCGCGATCACCAAAGGCAATGGCTTCGCTCAGGCCTTGCACCAAACCGGCGATACAGATCTGGTTCACCATTTTGGCCAGCTGACCAGCTCCACTGGCACCTAGCAGCGTAAAGGCGCGGGCAAAGGCCATTGCTACGGGCCGGACTTTGTCAAAAGCTGCTTGTTCGCCGCCACACATGACCGTTAGCATGCCGTTCTGTGCACCTGCTTGACCACCGGACACCGGCGCATCCACGAAATGCACGCCTTGTTTGCTGGCAAGGCTGCTGAGTTCGCGGGCTACGCTAGCAGACGCCGTCGTGTGGTCCACAAAAATAGCGCCAGGCTTCATGCCTGCAAACGCACCATCAGGTCCCAGCGTAACGCTGCGCAGGTCTTCGTCATTGCCCACACAGCAAAAGACGATGTCAGCTTCCTGGGCTGCCCGGTACGGCGTTTCAGCATGGGTGTTAGTGCCATTTTGGCCGCTAGCCCTCGTGAAATCTTGACACCATGCTATTGATTTACTAGCGGTTCGGTTGTAAACCGTGACTTGGTGCCCCGCAAGCGCCAGGTGCCCGGCCATCGGGTAGCCCATGACCCCCAGGCCTAAAAAGGCGACACGGGTTCTGGGGCTGGCTTCGTAGGTTTTGTGGTTGGTGCTCGCCATGGTTTTTACATGATTGCGAAGTTTTCAGTCCCTGCCGCGAGGTCGCTGGACTTGGCACGCTGACTATTGAGTTTGATCTGCAACCGCAGGTCATTGACCGAGTCCGCGTTGCGCAGGGCGTCTTCAAAAGTGATTTGGTTTTTCTCGTACATATCGAACAGCGCTTGGTCAAAGGTCTGCATACCGGCTTGACGGCTCTTTTTCATGATCTCCTTGATTTCGGACACATCACCTTTGAAGATAAGGTCAGAAATCAAAGGGGAGTTCAACAATATTTCTACTGCAGCTACGCGGCCCTTGCCGTCTTGTTTGGGAATCAACCGCTGTGACACCAAACCCTTGAGGTTCAGCGACAAATCCATCAGCAACTGGCTGCGCCGCTCTTCGGGGAAGAAGTTGATGATCCGGTCCAGCGCTTGGTTGGCGCTGTTGGCGTGTAAGGTGGCCAAACACAAGTGCCCCGTTTCGGCAAAAGCCACGGCATGTTCCATGGTTTCGCGGTCGCGGATTTCGCCCATCAGAATCACATCGGGCGCTTGACGCAGCGTGTTCTTCAGCGCTGCTTCCCAGCTGTCGGTGTCCAAGCCCACTTCGCGCTGGGTCACCACACAGTTTTTGTGCATGTGCACAAATTCCACCGGGTCTTCAATCGTAATGATGTGGCCATAGGAGTTTTCGTTGCGCCAATCCACCATGGCGGCCAACGTGGTTGATTTGCCCGAGCCCGTCGCACCCACCATGATGCACAGGCCGCGTTTAGACTGCGCAACTTCTTTCAAGATTTGCGGCACACCCAGACCATCAATCGTCGGCAATATGGTCGGGATCACCCGCAGCACCATGCCGACTTTGCCTTGCTGAATGAAGGCGTTCACGCGGAAGCGCCCAATGCCCGGAGGCGAGATCGCGAAATTGCTTTCCTTGGTGCGCTCGAAATCTGCGACCTGCTTGTCGTTCATGATCGAACGCGCCAGTGACAGTGTGTGTACGGCGCTCAAGGCCTGCGGCGACACCTTGGTTACCTTGCCGTCGACCTTGATCGCAGGTGGAAAGTCACCCGTGATAAACAAGTCGCTGCCATTGCGACCGACCATGAGTTTCAGCAGGTCGTTAATAAATTTGGTGGCTTGATCGCGTTCCATGAGAACACCTCCTTGAATTGTTTAGCCTGGGAAATTCTCTGGAATCTTGGCTTTGCCGCGCGCCTCTGCCGCGCTGATGACATTGCGTTTGACCAGCTCGGTCAAGTCCTGGTCCAGCGTCTTCATGCCCACACTATTGCCGGTCTGGATGGACGAATACATTTGCGCAACCTTGGCCTCGCGGATCAAATTGCGAATGGCGCTGGTGCCCAGCATGATCTCGTGCGCGGCGACGCGGCCTTGACCGTCTTTGGTCTTGCACAGCGTTTGTGAGATAACCGCTTGCAGCGATTCAGACAACATGGCCCGTACCATTTCTTTTTCGTCCGCCGGGAACACGTCGATGATCCGGTCAATGGTCTTGGCCGCGCTGGATGTGTGCAGTGTGCCAAACACCAGGTGGCCCGTTTCAGCAGCCGTCATGGCCAGGCGGATGGTTTCCAAATCGCGCATTTCGCCGACCAAAATACAGTCCGGATCTTCCCGCAAAGCGGAGCGCAGCGCGGCGGCAAAGCTCAGCGTGTGGGGTCCGACTTCGCGCTGGTTAACCAAACATTTTTTGGATTCGTGGACAAACTCGATCGGGTCTTCTACCGTCAAGATGTGGCCAAACTCGGTCTCGTTCAGGTAGTTAACCATGGCTGCCAGCGTGGTTGACTTGCCGGAGCCTGTAGGACCTGTCACCAACACCATGCCACGCGGTTTGAGCGCCAGTTCGCCAAAAATCTTGGGCGCGTTGAGCTGTTCCAACGACAAGATCTTGCTGGGAATGGTCCGAAACACCGCACCGGCACCCCGATTGTGGTTAAAAGCATTGACGCGGAAGCGGGCCAAGCCGTCGATCTCAAACGAGAAGTCGATTTCCAGAAACTCTTCGTAGTGTTTGCGCTGGCCGTCATTCATGATGTCATACACCATGCCGTGCACTTGCTTGTGGTCTAACGCCTCCACGTTGATGCGGCGCACATCGCCGTGGACACGGATCATGGGCGGCAGGCCGGCCGATAGGTGCAAGTCGGATGCTTTGTTTTTGACGCTGAAGGCCAGTAATTGGGTAATGTCCACCGAGTTTCCCCTAGTCAGTTGGGGACAGAGCTGAAGGTCTGTCCCGCAAGTTCTTTGTTTGTTACGCTAGAGTGATTATGACCATGATTGCCGAGAATCTCCACCACGTTCAAACCCGAATTGCACAGGCCTGTGCGCAGGCTGGCCGCGCAAGCGATGCGGTGGCCTTGCTAGCAGTATCCAAGACCTTCGGCGCCGATGCCGTAACGCAGGCCCATGCGGCAGGGCAGCTCGCTTTTGGCGAAAACTACATCCAGGAGGCCGTAGAAAAAATACAGTCGTTGCGGCAACTGCCGTTGGAATGGCATTGCATCGGCCCCATTCAAAGCAACAAGTCGCGGCTGGTGGCCGAGCACTTTGATTGGGTCCATACCATCGACCGGCTCAAGATTGCCCAACGCCTGAGCGACCAGCGACCCGACCACTTGCCGCCGTTACAGGTGTGCATTCAGATCAATGTGGATGGCGGACCCAGTAAATCCGGGGTACCACCGCAAGAGGCTTTGGCTTTGGCGCAAGCGGTTGCTGCATTGCCCCGTTTGCAGTTGCGCGGTGTGATGTGTATCCCCGAGCCTGCTCCTGATTTTGTAGCGGCTTGTTCAATATTCGCGAGGGCTAGAGGCGTATTTGATGTAATACAAGCGGCTGGAGTGCCAGTTGATACCTTGTCCATGGGCATGAGTGGTGACGTGGAGGCCGCCATCGCCAGCGGCTCTACGATGGTACGGGTCGGCAGTGCAATCTTTGGGGGTCGTGCACCCCTACGCTCCACCGCTGCTTCCCGGGGGGGATAATTTACCTTGG
>JBDTAG010000017.1:0-8130 GCA_039924745.1 Rhodoferax sp. | reverse complement strand
AATCTTGGGGCGGCGTTTTCAGACCTAGATATGGTTCAAAGTTTGCCACTATTGGCTTGGGCGTTGGTATTGGGGCTTGCTTTCAAGCGAGTTCCGGATCGAATCGTCGGGTTTGCCAAGGATCCTTTGGTATCGTTTGTGATGCTGACGTTGGTAGTGCATACAGTTGCAGTGGCCCTTATTTTTGGGACAGAAACCGGCGACGATCATTCACTGCTGCGCTATATGCCGCATTTGATCGTCTTTGGATCGGTTCCACTGTACATTTTGATTGCGAAATTGGTAAAAAACATGCGCCTCTTCGTGGCTATTTGTGTAGCCGTCGCAGGGACCAACTTGCTATCGATTTCCTATTGGCATAGCAATGCAGGCAAAGACGTTCCAGTCTCTTGGTGGCCCGCGACCTACCAAGAAATTTTTCAACCGCAGCCCGAGGTAGTCGATGCCGTCATGAACGCTATGCGGCTGCAAAAATCTGCAAATCCTGACGCCATGGAAACCTTGCTCGTCATACCCTCATGGCTCCAAGAGGTTGCGATTTTTTATCTTGGAGACCACTTTATTGTGGTTCCACAGATCGATCCGGGTAGTACGGAAGAAAAGATAGTGCGGGCAAAAATCGGAAACGGTGCACTTTCCAAGTTTAAGGTGGTCCCACATTGGGTGCTACATGAGGCATCACAGGCGCCGGTTTCGGTACCTGGGTATGAGCGCATTCAGATACCGGTGCACAGACGTCGCCCTGACGATGGAACGCGGCCCGAGCTAACGCGTCACACTTTCTATCAACAAAGAGAAGTGGGTTTTATCTCGCTGTATAAGCGTTTGGAATAGGTAAGGCGGTCCTGGGCAACGCAAGACGCCCCATTGGGTAGCCTGACCTGACAATGCACATCTGAGTTTCTTGCAGGTGGTTGCCGAACTAACCGCGTGCGGATCGGGAGTTTGGCAATTGCGCGAGTCTATTCACCGAATTGCGCGGTGCAAAGCCCTTTTGCGCAGCGACTTCCTCTGCACCAAAAACTGCGACGGTTTGCACCAGTTCTTGTGCCTGGGCTCTGAGACTGCCGGCCGCCGCCGCCATCTGTTCTACAAGCGCCGCATTTTGCTGGGTAGCCTGGTCCATCTGCGCCACGGCTTCACCGACCTCGGCTACGCCTGCTGCTTGCTCGATACTGGCGGCGCTGATCTCACCCATGATGTCGGTCACCCGTCGAATGCTGCCAACCACTTCATCCATGGTCGTGCCGGCTTGCCCCACCAGAGCCGTGCCTTGCTCGACGCGTTCCACACTGGCTCCTATCAGTGTTTTTATTTCCTTGGCGGCCTCGGCTGACCTACCAGCCAGGCTGCGCACTTCGCTGGCTACCACCGCAAAACCGCGTCCTTGTTCACCGGCGCGGGCTGCTTCTACCGCCGCGTTGAGCGCCAGGATGTTGGTTTGGAAGGCAATGCCGTCGATCACGCTGATGATGTCACTGATCTTGCGGCTGGATTCATTAATGCCTTGCATGGTCTCCACCACGCGGGCTACAACCTCGCCACCGCGGGCGGCTACTGAGCTTGCGTTCATTGCCAACTGGTTGGCCTGACGCGCGCTGTCTGCCGACTGTTTGACCGTCGCGGTCAGCGTCGTCATGTTGCTACTGGTGCGTTGAAGGTTGGATGCGGTCTGTTCGGTGCGGCTACTCAGGTCTTGGTTGCCGTTGGCAATTTCGGAGCAAGCTACTTCGATACTGGACGATCCTGAGCGCACGGTGGCAACCGCTGTCTCCATCCGCGTCAGGGTGTCCTTCAAGGCATTGCCACCACGGGTCTCGGTGGCTACACCTTTGACCTCTAGATTAATTCCATCCACGCGGTTGACGCTGGATACCAGTGCGGCCAGCTCCTCGCCTTCGCGCGCAGCACGTGCCAGGTTGACTGCTAATGCCACCTCTACCGCAGACTGCACCACTACGTAACCAGCGTGCAGCAAGATCAACGGGAAACTCGCTTTGGTCAGGCAAATAAAACCCAATCCGTAAGCCTGCAACCGGTCAAAGACAACGTGGTGTACTGCAAACATGGCAGCTCCAAACACCACGACCTTCCAGTCCAGGTAAACCAGCAGCAGGGCTAACACTACAAATACGCCGAAGTGCAATTCGGTCAAGCCCTGGGCGAGCTGTATATGCAACGCCACAAAGCCCACCAAGACAAAAGTGAGTACATAGCGGCTCGCCACGCCACCTTTACCGAGTGCGTAGGCCCCACCAGCCATCAGCAGCAAAACGGCGGTTATGGAAAAGGCCAGTCCTGAGTCTACAAACTGCATGCCCAACACGATACTGACCAAGGCGCTGATACCCACGAAAACCAGGAGAACCCGGTCGCCGAAAAGGTTCCTGGAAAATGTGCCAGAGGATTGAGATGGTTCCGTCATAGTGCGTGCCTGTAATATTGCGTTACCGTCTGGATGACGGTCGATGTCCAACACCTATCTATCGGCAAAAATAGTAGCAACTTCAATTGCCACTCAAGATAACGCGCGCCCACAAGGCAATACGTTCTAAAAACTGCTATGTAATTTCCCGATTGACCAGTCGGCGTGAGGCAACCGCTTGCTTGACCCACCCCAGCCTGAACCAGCGCGCAGCCATGATGCCGCCACGGACCCATTCGTCCAGCGCATAGGCAATCCATACGCCGGTAAGCCCCAGACCGAAATGCACGCCCAAAAGCCACGAACCAACGCCCATGACTAAAACCATGGAAGCCGCACCTGCCACTACCGGGAAGCGCGCGTCACCAGCTGCCCGCAGCGCAGTGATGACAACGATATTGCAGGTGCGCCCCGGTTCCAGCAGCACGGTGATCCACAGCAGGGTAGTGGCCTCGGCGATGATGGCATGATCGTGCGTGAACAAGCGCAGTGTCCAAGGCGCAGTGGCAGCGGTCAGTAGGGCCACGCTGAGTGCAACACCCAGTCCCCAGAAAAGGCATTTGCGCACCAGCTTCCACGCCGCACGCAGTTCTCCGGCGCCAATCAAATGCCCCACCAGAATCTCACCCGCGAAACCCAGTGCTACCGTAGACAGCACAATCACGTTCATGATTTGCATGGCATAGCCTTGCGTCGCCAGGGCCGTGGTGCCCATGCCCGAGACCACCGTAACGGATACCAGCATGGCCACGCGGTAGGCAATGTTCTCTGCAGCGCCGGGCAGTCCAATGGCAATAGAGCTTCGCAGTGTGCTCCAGCGGACCACTATTGCATCGTGCCAGCTGGGGTACAGCCCCAACACCGCACGCCATAGCCACAGGTGCACACCCAGACCAAAACCACGGCTGATCGTCATTGCCAGTGCAAAACCCACCATGCCCAGTGGCGCCAGTGAACCGACGCCACGCATCAACGGAAAGCACAATGCAAGGTGCAGTGCATGCATCGACAAAATGTTGAACATGGTCTCACGTGTGTGCAGGTGTGAACGCATGACGGCGGCCATACTGGCGTTGAAAGCATCCAGAAACAATGCGAAAGCCAATACGTGGAGATAGGGCGTAGCCAACGCGCGTACATCTGCGCTGGCCTGCATGGCCGTCAACAAGGGCCCGGTTGCAGCAAACAAAACCAGTGCGCTGCCAAGCCCCAACCAAGTACTGGCACCTAGGCTGGCTAGGGCGGTACGGTCTGCATCGCGGCGATTACCTGCCCCCAGGCCTTGTGTGATGACGACGCCCACGCCCATGCTGATGATGCGAAACAACAGAAAGAAGGCGCTCTGCACCTGGTTGGCCAAGCCAAAGGCCGCCGAAGCTGTGTCAGACTCTTTGGACACTAACCACATACCCACGAATCCGACGCCAAAGCCCAGGACCAGTTCTGCCAGCAAAGGCCAAGCTATCGCCAACACATGGGGGCTAGCGCGCTGAGGGCGATCAGGATGCAGGGTCATTTTAAGTAGTAATAATACATTACATTCGGGAAAACCCTTTGTTTTTGGATATATCGACAGAATATTGGTAAAGAGAAGTCGTGCAAGATGTGTTGTATTACTACTTTTAGCTGAGTATACTCAGGCCTGTCCTTGCGTCGATGTGACCAGGCTAAATGAATCAATACATACCGCAGCCTGGGTGCGGAACGGAGGTGCAATGTGGCGGACGTAAAGTTATCGGGTGTGGGTAAGTCGTTTGGCGACGCCAATATATTGCAGGGCGTCGACCTGCACATCCGTGACGGGGAGTTCGTCGTGTTCGTAGGCCCCTCTGGGTGTGGTAAATCCACTTTGTTGCGGATGATTGCGGGTCTTGAAGACATTACCCGCGGTACGCTGCACATTGGCAGCCGCCTGGTCAACGACGTGCCACCGGCCGAACGCGGCATTGCGATGGTGTTTCAGTCTTATGCCCTGTACCCGCACATGAGTCTGTATGACAACATGGCATTTGGCTTGCAGCTCAAGAAAATACCCAAGCTGGAGGTCGACCGTTTGGTGCAACAGGCCGCCAAGATTTTGGGTATTACGCATTTGCTGGATCGCAAACCCAAAGACCTGTCGGGCGGCCAACGCCAGCGGGTTGCCATTGGTCGCGCCATTGTGCGCAAGCCGGACGTGTTTCTGTTTGATGAGCCTTTGTCCAATCTGGACACAGCCCTTCGCGTGCGCATGCGCTACGAGTTTGCCAAGTTGCATAAGGATCTGAAGACAACCATGGTGTACGTGACGCACGACCAGGTCGAGGCCATGACGTTGGCCGACCGCATCGTCGTTCTTTCCGCCGGCAAGATTGAACAAGTGGGCTCGCCGCTGGATTTGTACGAGCACCCCGACAACCTGTTTGTCGCCGGTTTCATTGGCTCGCCGGGAATGAATTTCATCGCCGCCGAATATGTGGCGACCCATGCCGGCAATGTGACCGTGCGATTGAACGATGGCGCATTGATCCAGTGCGCCGTCAGCGCACCCACAGCCAAGCCTGGCGACAAAGTGACGCTAGGCATTCGGCCCGAGCACATCACCCGGGTTCCTTCAGCCAATCAGCTGGTGGCAAAGGTAACGTTTGTAGAGTCGCTCGGCAGTGTCACCCATGCTTACTGTGCTTTTCCGGGTATGCAAGAGGATTTGACGTGTGAACTGACTGGGGTGGTGCGCGTACAGGTCGGCGATACGCTGGCGCTCAGCGCGGAGCCTGATCGCTGCTACCTATTCGATGCGCAGGGCCATGCCTTCAAGCGTTCGGTTACTGCGGACGGGGCTGCATGATGCTGCGATTGGTTTTTTCAGCGCTGGTAGCTTCAGCGGCAGCTGTGCTGGCGCTACCTCTGCATGCCGCGGACGCACCCAAGTTACTGATCTGGATCAACGGCGACAAGGGCTATAACGGTTTGCAAAAAGTCGGCGATGCTTTTGCAAAAGATTCCGGTGTCACCGTAGTCGTGCAGCATCCTGAGGGTGCTACCGATAAGTTTCAGGCTGCTGCTGCTGCAGGCAAAGGTCCCGATATCTTTTGTTGGCCGCACGATCGTACCGGCGAATGGGCGCGTTCGGGTTTGTTGGTACCTGTGCACCCATCCAAGCATGTATACGACGAAATTGATGCATCTGCTTGGAAAGCCTTTACTTACAAAGGCAAGATTTGGGGCTATCCACTGGCTATTGAAGCCGTGGGCTTGGTCGTCAACCGTGATTTGGTAAAAACAGTACCCACCACGTTTGATGAAGTGATGGCATTAGACAAAGAGCTGGCCAAAAAGGGTAAGAAGGCCATTCTGTGGGACTACAACAAATCGTTCTTTACCTGGCCTCTGCTGGCCGGTGCTGGCGGGCAAGTGTTTGGTCGTACCAGCAACGGCGAGCTGGACCCATCCGTGGTCGGCGTCAATTCACCCGGTGCTATCGCAGGTGCCAACATGTTGTCGCGTCTGATTGAAGAGGGCTACATGCCCCGTGGTGCACGCTATGCGGAAATGGAAGCCGGCTTTGCGCGCGGCGAAATAGCAATGATGATTACCGGTCCCTGGGCATGGGATAACGCGCGCAAAGCCAAAATCAATTTCACTGTGGCGCCAGTGCCTGCGGTCATTCCTGGCAAACCATCCAAAGTCTTCGTTGGCGTGTTGGGCTGTATGGTTGCGGCCCCTAGCAAGGTCAAAGATATTGCACGTGAATTCATTGAGAACTACATGCTGCGCGTCGAAGGGCTGAAGACCATTTCTGCTGACGTCCCGCTCGGCACGCCCGCCAACAAAGCGTATTTCGCAGAGTTGTCGGGTGACGCCAATATCCGTGCAACGATGGAAAACGCGCGCACGGGTGAGCCACTGCCCAACATCCCGGAATTGGGCAAGTTCTTCCCAGCGATGGATGCCGCCTTGGAGGCCATCAGCCAAGGGCGCCAGTCACCCAAGGACGCGCTGGATGGCGCAGCTGCTCGCATGCTGGTGAAGTGATATGCAAACCACATTTGTTTCATCTCGCACGCCGTCGTCTTTGTTGTCCCAAGTCATTACCGTAGTTGTTGCGCTCGGACTCCTGTGGTTGAGCTTTGCCATTTACAGTAGCGGCCAGGCGGTCTGGGCCGCGCTCGTCCTGGGTCTGGGTGCCTTGAGTCTGTATGTCTATTCGTCGGCCAAGACTCTGGCATGGCGCTACCTGTTTCCAGGTGTCATGGCCATGCTGGTGTTCGTGGCCTTTCCACTGGTCTACACGATTCAAATTGGGTTTACCAATTATTCCGCCACCAATCTGTTGGGCCAAAACCGTGCCCGCGCCTATTTGTTAGACCAGGCTGACGTCAACGAGTCAAAAGCGTTTGCCTTCAGTGTGTACGCCGATGGCACCACCGTGCGTCTGGTCCTGACGCCGCAGGGGGAGGGCATGCCCAGCGGGCCTTCGGCGCGCTACATCTCTCCACCGTTGAGCCTTGAAGGCAAACCCTTGTCTGGCCCAGTGTCCATGCAGCCTTTGGCAAGTGGCATCGTTCCGGGCCAAATCTATACCTTGCGCCAGACCATTGCCCATCGCAGTACCTTGATGGCCTTGCGCTTGAAACTGCCCGACCAGAGCGAGCTTGACTACGCAGGCCTGCACGAATTTGCCGTGTTTGAACCGCTGTGGCAATCACAAGCGGATGGTGCGCTCAAGCGGCTGGCCGACGGCGTGGTCTACCACCCCAACCGCGACACCGGCTTTTTTGAGGATGTCCAGGGTGGCCGACTACAGCCTGGTTTCAAAGTCGGCGTGGGACTCGCCAATTACGCGCGGTTGTTTGGCGATGCCGACATGCGTGGCCCCTTTGTGTCCATCTTTGTCTGGACCGTGGTGTTTGCCGGTTTGACCGTCGTGTTCTCCACCGCCATTGGCATGACGCTGGCGGTTTTGCTGAACTGGGAAGCCCTGAAATATCGCACCTTGTACCGCACGCTCTTGTTCTTGCCTTATGCAGTACCAGGCTTTATTTCCATCTTGGTCTTCAAGGGCTTGTTCAACCAAAATTTTGGTGAAATCAATGCGATTCTGAATGCCATTTTTGGTGTCAAACCGGCTTGGTTTGCAGACCCCACATTGGCCAAGGCCATGATTCTGATCGTCAATACATGGCTGGGTTATCCCTACATCATGGTGTTGTGCACGGGCTTGATCAAGTCGATTCCCTCAGATCTGTATGAAGCTTCCGCCATCGCCGGGGCCAAGCCGTTGACCAATTTCTTTCGCATCACTGCGCCGTTGATCGTCAAGCCGTTGACGCCATTGTTGATCTCGGCTTTCGCGTTCAATTTCAACAATTTTGTATTGATCAGTTTGCTGACCGACGGTCGCCCAGACTACCTGAACACCAAGTTGCCCGCTGGCACCACGGATATCCTGGTGTCCTACACCTACCGCATTGCCTTCACTGACGCAGGGGCCAACTTTGGTTTGGCTGCAGCCATATCCACGGTCATCTTTTTGCTGATCGCCGTGTTGTCGATGGTGAATTTGAAATTGTCGCAACCCAAAGATGAACGCAAAGGAGGGCACTAGGCATGGCTGTTGTTACTGGTAAGAGCCAGCGCTGGCGTATTGCGGCGGCGCATGGTGGGCTGTGGCTGTTGATCGCGGTCACCTTGTTTCCGCTGTTGGCTGTAATCTCTATCTCGTT
>JBDTAG010000016.1:0-4198 GCA_039924745.1 Rhodoferax sp. | reverse complement strand
GATATTTCCGGGGTGCATATCAGCATGGAAAAAACCATCTCTAAAGACCTGGGTGAAGAAAATCGTCACGCCATCGCGCGCCAGCTTGGCGATGTCAACACCGGCGTCACGCAACCGCTCTACTTGGCTGATTGGTACTCCGTACATGCGTTCCATGACCATGACCTCAGTCGTGCACAGGTCCCACATGATTTCCGGGATCATCACCAACTGCAAGCTTTCCATATTGCGGCGCAATTGCGCTGCACTGGCGGCCTCTCGAATCAGATCCAATTCGTCATGCAGGTGTTTGTCGAATTCGGCAACCACTTCTCGCGGACGCAGCCGTTTGCCATCGGCGGATGATGCTTCGACCCAGCCGGCCATCATGCGCATCAACCGCAAGTCTTTTTCGATTGCACCCAGCATGCCGGGACGCAAGACCTTGACGGCTACCTCGCGCTCCAAACCATTGCGGTCCAGGACTACGGCGAAATGGACCTGCGCAATGGATGCGCTGGCCACCGGCTCGCGTTCGAACGATACGAATATGTCGCTCAGCGGTTTGCGCAGCGCCCGTTCAATAGTGGCCACTGCTACTGCGGACGGGAAAGGCGGCACCCGGTCTTGCAGCTTGGCCAATTCGTCGGCAATGTCCAGCGGCATCAAGTCGCGACGGGTGGACAGCACCTGTCCAAATTTGACAAAGATGGGTCCCAAGCGCTCCAACGCTTCGCGCAGGCGCTGGCCACGGGGTGCGGATAGATTGCGCCCAAGTGTCAAAACCCGCGTGAGATACCTCAGCCAAGGCTTTTCAAAACCGCTGAGAACCAGCTCGTCCAGCCCGTAACGAAACACCACCCAGGCGATAAAAAAACCGCGGTACAGGCGACTCATGCAGCCGGCCCAACCGCTGTGCCTTGTCCACTGCGCCCAGCAAACTGCTTGACGGCATTCGCCATCGCCCGCACAGCCTGCATCAAACCGTGCGCAGGTGCATCGCCCAACAGACGCGCTATATCTTCTTCCAAATCCCAGCGCACATGGTCTATCAGCCAGCTCACATCGGCCGCCAACTGAACATCGCCTTCGATGCGAACGCCGGGCTTGTTACCGGCCATCAGACTTTGGGCGATGGCCAACGGTGACTCCTCGGTAATGACCAACGCCAGATCGGTCGGTACTTCAGGCGCGGCCACATCGAACAAACCGGCGGGGGTCACTACGACCACGAAGGTCATGTCGCGCCACTGCATGCGCACCACGCTGCCCTTTTGTCGGGTCAGGCGCTCCATCGCCTGGGGTTCTTGCATCAGCACATGGTTGAGCAGTAATACGATGCGCCGGTGCACTTCGTCAATGGCCCATACGGGCGGCTTGAATGGAAGGTTGAGATTCTGGAGGAAACCCTGCAGCATGGAGAATGGGGACTGTGTTGCCATACCAGATTATCGCCCACCCCCCGGTAGACCACCGCGTGTAAAGGGTTGAACTATTGCAAAGCCTGTACGCCGGCTACCAGCCAGCCCCGGCTTCCGCTGACAGGTTTGCTCATGTTCCAGACTTCCCGGAACGGGCTCGGACCGGCAGAGGGTTCTTCGCGGATCATGCCCGAAAACTCTACGCTGGCCAGGTAATCACCAGCGGTCTCTTCGATACCCAACAGACGCGCCTCCAGCATCACCACATCGGTGCGATTGGGTGCGGTCCCGTGTTGTGCCTCGCGCTCGGCCAACTGGGCCTGAATCTCCGCCAACATCGTATCGGTCATCATTGCGCGCAGAGCGCCAATGTCTGACTTGTCCCATGCCATTTGCAAGGTGACGAAATTGGTCTTTGCGGCGGCCAGAAAACCTTCGCTGTCAAACCCGGCGGGGATGCCCCAGTTCTGTGACCCAGTCAATGCCGACCCGATCATCGATTCAGAACTAGCAGGACTCGTCGCCTGGAAAGCCATGCTACTGCGCTCCCAAGGGCGTGCAGACGCATCATTGCCAACGTGATCTGGGCTGTAGGCTTTGGGCTGTGCCATAGGAACGGCGCCAGCATTGCCCGACCCCTGAAAAGCAAAACCACCCGCCTGGGGACTGGCGGAAGCAGCGCGACGGCGCATCAACCAGCCGACTCCCGCCACAACGACCATGGACAGTAAGGCAAACATCAGGAATTGCCCCATTACGCCGCCCAAACCCAATGAGCTAGCGAGCCAGGCAAGGCCCAACCCAGCAGCCAGACCTCCCAGCATAGCGCCCCATGGTCGTTTAGCCGCGACGGGCGGAGCGCCCGGCGCAGACTTGGGTGCCGCGTTGGACATGCCTTGGTTGGGTGCAGACGGTGCGTTGGGGGCAGATTCGCGCTGTGTGACATTGGACGATTGTTTGCCAAACGACTTGCCGCCGCCCAGCCTGCGCGCCGCCTCTGCGTTGATGCTAGCCAGGGCCAGCGCGATGGCCAAAAGTACTGTCCAAATTTTCATGTTGACTCCAAGGGAACTCAATAAGTGCGTCGGTTTGTGAACTTCACAAACTTTTCAGCACTTGATTCCAACATGCAAAGCCACAACGCCACCCGTTAGGTTGTGGTAATCCACATGGCCGAAACCCCCTTTGTGCATCATGGCTTTCAATTCAGCTTGGCCCGGGTGCATCCGAATGGACTCCGCAAGGTATTGGTAACTGGAGTCATCACCCGCCACCAGCTTGCCCAATTTGGGTAGTACCTTGAACGAATACCAGTCATACATCTTCTCCAACGGCGCCGCAACCTTGGAGAATTCCAGCACCAGCAATTTGCCCCCCGGCTTAAGCACCCGGTGCATCTCGGCCAGCGCCACATCTTTATGGGTCATATTGCGCAAGCCAAAAGCCACGCTGACCAAATTGAAGTAGTTATCGGCAAATGGCAATTTTTCGGCATCGCACACCAAAGTGGGCAGAGTTACCCCCTCGTCGATCAGGCGGTTGCGACCCGTGCTCAGCATGGCTTCGTTGATGTCGGTGTGCACCACCTGCCCGGTAGCACCCACCTTTTTGGAAAAGGCCAAGGCCAGATCACCCGTACCGCCCGCAATATCCAGCGCCTTGTCTCCCTCATGCAGGTTGGCCACCATCACGGTGTAAGCCTTCCAGGCCCGGTGCAGGCCCATGGACATGAGGTCATTCATCACGTCATATTTGGGTGCGACCGAGTCAAAAACGCCACGTACGTGGCTGGCTTTCTCTGACTCGTCTACCGATTTGAAGCCAAAATGTGTTGAAGTCATACTATTGGTGAGGGTAAATATAGCCTGTAGCCCTCGTAGAAATTGACTAGGTAGCTTCTAATTTCATAGCAACTACGTATTCAATGGCTGGCGCAAGCTTTGCCTGATTTTGCCACCATGGTGGCATCGCGGTCGACACCCGCCGCTTTGAGGCGGTCTGCGTAGTCTTGCCAGAGGCGTTCTTGCTGCGAACCGAGGAAATACAGGTAGTCCCAGGAAAAAATGCCAGAGTCATGCCCGTCCGAGAACCGGGGTTGCACGGCGTAATTGCCAATGGGGTCTAAAGCCTCCAATTCCACATCGCGCTTTCCAGTTTGCAGCGTCTCCTGGCCTGCCCCATGGCCTTGTACTTCGGCAGAGGGCGAGTACACCCGCATCAATTCGAACGGTATGCGAAAGCTCGCACCATCCGAAAAACTGACTTCCAACACCCGAGACTGCGCATGGACCGTCAGCGCTTGCGGCGTCGGAGCGCCTGCTTTCAAACCAGCCATAGTGGGATCGCCTCTCTTACTAAGTTAAACCAGCACCCGCTCGATTCCGCCTGCATTGGCCGTAGCCACATACTCTGGCAACCACTCCTTGCCCAGAATCTGGTTAGCCATTTCGACAACGATGTAGTCCGCCTCCAGCAGGCCCGACTTCACATCGTCCTGGTAGCGGTTCAGGCCCATCAAGCAGCTTGGGCAAGACGTCAAAATTTTGACGTTCTGGTCTGCCTGCACTGATCCGTTGCCTCGCAAAGCCGCCTCGCCTTTAACAATTTCTTCTTCCTTGCGGAAGCGCACTTGGGTCGATACATCGGGACGCGACGTAGCCAAACCACCGCTCTCGCCGCAGCAGCGCTCGCTCTTGAGCACTTTGTCACCCACCAAAGCTTTCACTGTCTTCATGGAGTCGCCCAGCTTCATCGGGTTGTGGCAAGGCTCGTGGTACAAAAAACCGCCCTGACCGGAA
>JBDTAG010000015.1:0-9709 GCA_039924745.1 Rhodoferax sp. | reverse complement strand
AGGGGAGCACCTTCGGCCACTCGGTCACGATTCCTAAACAGCCAACATTATCTCACGACTTTGGACCGTTTTTTAACTTACGGGCTGGTCCAGATCAAAAGCTTTGTGCAAAGCGCGCACTGCCAGCTCCATGTATTTCTCGTCAATCACCACTGAGGTCTTGATTTCAGACGTGGAAATCATCTGGATGTTGATGCCCTCTTCAGACAACACACGGAACATTCGGCTGGCCACACCCACATGGCTGCGCATGCCGATGCCGACGATGGAGACCTTGCAGATCTTGGTGTCGCCCACCACTTCTTCAGCGCCCAATGTGGGCAACACGACGTTCTTGAGCAGGTCCACCGCCTTGGCATATTCGCCACGGTTGACCGTGAAGCTGAAGTCGGTCTTGCCGTCTTTGCTCAAATTTTGGATGATCACATCGACCTCGATGTTGGCATCGGCCACGGCACCCAGGATCTGGTACGCGATGCCGGGCTTGTCAGGCACGCCCAGCACAGAGATTTTGGCCTCATCGCGGTTGAATGCGATGCCCGAAACAATGGCTTGTTCCATTTTCTCGTCTTCCTCAAAAGTAATCAGGGTGCCAGACTTGGCTTCCTCGTTGATGTCGATATCCCAGTCGGTAAAGCTGCTCAAAACGCGCAGCGGCACCTTGTATTTGCCAGCAAATTCCACCGAGCGAATCTGCAAAACCTTGGAGCCCATGGATGCCATTTCCAGCATCTCTTCAAAGCTCACCGTGTGCAGGCGACGTGCCTCGGGCACAACGCGGGGGTCGGTTGTGTAGACGCCGTCCACATCGGTAAAGATCAGGCATTCGGCAGCCTTCATGGCTGCGGCGACGGCCACAGCAGAGGTGTCTGAACCGCCCCGCCCCAAGGTGGTGATGTGACCGTGTTCGTCCATGCCCTGAAAGCCGGTGACGATGACAACCTTGCCCTTGGCCAAGTCACCACGCACACGCGTGTCATCGATGGATTCAATACGGGCCTTGGTATAGGCGCTGTTGGTGCGAATCGGCACTTGCCAACCGGCGTAGCTGACGGATTCCATGCCTTCGGCCTGCAAGGCAATCGCAAGCAGTGCACTGGAGGCTTGCTCACCGGTGGCCGCCAACATATCTAGCTCTCGGCCGTAGGAGTCACCCTGTTTAGCAGGTGCCAGTTCCTTGGCCAGACTCAGCAAACGGTTGGTCTCCCCGCTCATTGCGGAGGGTACGACCACCATCTGGTGACCGGCGCGCGCCCATTTGGCGACGCGTTTGGCGACATTGCGGATGCGTTCCGTTGAACCCATCGACGTGCCGCCGTATTTGTGAACAATCAGTGCCATGAAGTTGAAATTTTTTGAAGCAAAACCTATGGATTGTACCAAGTCAAAACTTCGTTGCTGCGCTGCACAAACCCCTGCCCTACCTTGATGTGGATGCGGTGGCCGCGCGTCGTGCAATCCGCCAGTTGGTCCAATAGTTCTGACAGTTGCGCGGTGCTGGGAATGGCCTGCACACTGTGCTTGAGCCAATACCGCAAAGCGTTAGCCTGACGCGCGCGGCTCAGGCCTTGCAAGGCCTTGATGCGTGGCAATCCGTCCGTGCTGCGCGCCACCGATTGCACATCTTGTGCAGCTACTTCGTCCAGCAATTGCTGGGCTTGGGCGGCATGGCTGGCGCTGCGGGCAAAGGTATCCAGAAATTGCGGAAACACGCTCCTCAACACCGGCATCAGCCGCGCGCGGATACGGTTGCGTGTGAATTGCTCGTCTTGGTTGGTCGGATCTTCGACAAAAGGGATGCCGCGCTGCGCTAGCCACGTGCGGATGTCGGCACTTGCGACGGCCAGCAGCGGCCGGTAGTAGTGCATGCCATCACGCTGCCAATGTGCCGGCATTGCGCTCAGCCCTGCCAAGCCTGCTCCACGGCTCAATGCCAACAGTACCGTCTCTGCCTGGTCATCTGCATGCTGGGCAATTGCTATTGATTTGATAGTTGCATAGGCATATTCCACGAGGGCTAGAGCCGAAAAAACCTTATAACGTGCCTGACGTGCGGCATCTTCAGGGCTCTGGCCAGGTTGTTTGCTGGCATCCACCTTTTGCACGTGCAAGGGCACATTCAACTGCGCACACAGCATGCGGCAATGCTCTTCAAATAATGAAGCCGCAGCTTGCAAACCATGGTTGATGTGGACAGCAACGACCTGCCCTGGCCATTTTTCTGCGCAAGCTACCAACAGCGCGACAGAATCCGCCCCGCCACTGAGTGCAACGGCCAATGGCAACGCCGGGTTGAAGTCGGCTATGGCCCGCTCCACGGCATGGCCAACAGCGCGTTTAGCGGCCAGCGGCTTTGGTGTCGGTGAAGCGCCCATAGCTTTGCAGGCGCTCGTAGCGACGGTCCAGCAACTCTTTCACTTTCAGGTCGCTGATTTGGCGATAGGCATCGGCCAACGCGCGCTTCAAGAAGGCAGCAGCCTGCTTCATGTCGCGGTGCGCACCACCTACCGGCTCGTTGACGATTTTGTCTATGACACCGACGGCCTTGAGGCGGTGGGCGGTGATTCCCATGGCTTCGGCCGCGTCAGATGCCTTGTCCGACGTTTTCCACAAAATCGAAGCACACCCTTCGGGGCTGATGACCGAATAGATGGAGTACTGCAGCATGATGACTTGATCGGCCACCGATATCGCCAATGCGCCACCCGAGCCGCCCTCACCAATGATGGTCGTGATGATGGGCACCTCAAGCTGTGCCATCTCAAAAATGTTGCGACCAATGGCCTCGGACTGACCGCGCTCTTCGGCGTCTATGCCGGGGTAAGCGCCAGGTGTGTCTACAAAGGTGAATACGGGTAGCTTGAATTTTTCGGCCAACTTCATCAAACGCAGCGCCTTGCGGTACCCCTCGGGCTTGCTCATGCCAAAGTTACGCAGACCACGCTCCTTGGTGTCACGGCCCTTTTGGTGACCGAGCACCATACAAGGCGTGCCATTGAAACGGGCCAGGCCGCCAACGATGCTCAGGTCATCAGAGAAATGGCGGTCACCGTGCAGCTCAACAAAATGCGTGAACAGCTCGTTGATGTAATCCAGCGTGTAAGGTCGCTCGGCGTGGCGCGCAATCTTGGTGATTTGCCACGGCGTCAAGTCGCTGTAAATGTCTTTAGTGAGTTGCTGGCTTTTCTTGCTGAGTTGTTCGATCTCAGCGGAGATATCTACCGCAGATTCGTTTTGCACGTAGCGCAATTCTTCAATCTTGGATTCGAGTTCCGAAATTGGTTGCTCAAAATCCAGAAATGTTTTTTTGGCCATGGTCACATCCTATTCAGTTAGGGACAGAGCCAAAAGCCTGTCCCGCAAAAACACCCTCAATCGGTTGAGGACAGAGCTTGCTCACTGCGTGTAGCTGCGGTCTGTCCCGCAATATCTCAGTAGTCCACTTGTACCGGGTCCAACGAGCGCCAAATATACCAAGTTGCAACGGTGCAGTACGGCGCCCAGGCTGCAGCCACTTCACGGGCATCGCTACGACTCACCACTTCACCAGAAAAATAATTATGGCTGATACCGGTGATCAGCCCCACATCGTCCAGAGGCAACACATTAGGCCGCATCAGGTGAAAAATCATGAACATCTCGGCCGTCCAGCGGCCAATGCCCCGGATTGCAATGAGTTCGGCGACGATTTCGTCGTCACTCATGGATTCCCATGACTTGACGTGCAGCGCACCATTGTCGAAATGCAACGCAAGGTCCACGAGATACTCAACCTTGCGTACGCTCAAGCCCGCGGCGCGCATGTCGTCCACTTTGAGCTTGAGCACATTGGCGGGGGTGAGTTTGCGCGGCAGCAGCTCAAAGCGCTCCCACACCGTCTGCGCGGCTTTGACCGAAATTTGCTGGCCTACGATGCTACGCGCCAGCGTCACGAACGCAACACCCCGAGTCTCCAGACACACATCACCAAACTGGGGGATCAGTCGCTTCATGACCCGGTCTTTTTTGACCAAGTGCTTGCAAGCTTCTTCCCAGAAATACGGTGTCTGCCGTTCAACCGCAGGCTGCTTGACCGTCGCCATCATTGAGCCGCTTCCCAGCTCGTACCGGTAGGTGAATCCTTGAGCACAATACCTTGTGCCAACAGGTCTTTGCGAATGCTGTCGGCCAACGCAAAATCGCGGGCTGCCTTGGCAGCCGCACGTTCTTGTATCTTGGTCTGGATAGCTGCATCGTCCACCCCTGCGCCAGCCTGTAAAAAGTCCCTGGGGTTTTCTTGTAACAAGCCCAGAACACCACCCAAAGCCTTCAACAATCCAGCCATTTCGGCCGATTCGGTTCGGTTGACTTCACCCGCCAGATCGAACAGCACGGCAACGGCCTCAGGTGTGCCAAAGTCTTCATTCATCGCGGCTTTGAAACGCGCAGCATGGTCTTGCGTCCAGTCGATGCCCGCAATCAATTTCGCAGGTGGCACTAAATCAAGGGCTGTATACAGGCGCTTCAGCGCGTTGCGGGCATCGTTTAAGTGTGCGTCGCTATAGCCCAGAGCCGTGCGGTAATGGCCACGCACCAGAAAAAAGCGGACCGTTTGCGGGTCGTATTTGGCCAGCACTTCGCGAATCGTAAAAAAGTTGCCCAAGCTCTTGGACATCTTCTCGTTGTCCAACTGCACCAAACCGTTGTGCATCCAGACTTGGGCCATCGGGTGGCCGGTAACGCCCTCAGTCTGGGCGATTTCGTTCTCATGGTGAGGAAACTGCAAATCGGCACCACCGCCATGGATATCAAAGGTTTCGCCCAGCGTCTGGCAGCTCATGGCGGAACACTCAATGTGCCAACCCGGCCGACCCACACCATAGGCATGGCCGCTGGCTGCGCTGTCCCATTTGGCATCGGCGGGTTCTTCGGGCTTTGCGGCCTTCCACAACACAAAGTCCATCGGGTCGGCCTTGCCGTCGTCCACGGCCACGCGTTCACCGGCGCGCATGTCATCCAGCGACTTGCCGGATAACTTGCCATAGCCTACAAACTTGCGCACGGCGTAATTCACATCACCCGAACTCGCCTTGTAGGCCAAGCCCTTGTCTTCCAACTGACGGATCATGGTCAACATCTGCGGCACGTATTCGGTGGCACGCGGTTCGACTGTAGGCGGCTCAATACCCAAGCGGCCAATGTCTTCACGCATCACGGCAATCATCTCGTCCGTCAGTGCACGGATTGAAATATTGCGTTCCAACGCACGGCGAATGATCTTGTCGTCAATGTCCGTGATATTGCGGACGTAGGTCACGCGGTAACCACTGGCTTTGAGCCAGCGCTGCACCACGTCAAAGGCCATGGCCATGCGGGCGTGACCGATGTGGCACAGGTCATAAATCGTCATGCCGCAAACGTACATGCGCACATGACCAGGTTCTAGGGGGGTAAACGGCTCAAGCCCACGCGACAGCGTGTTGTATATGCGCAAACTCATGAGGGTATTTCTATGCCGCCGCCCAAGGACCAATAGGCCTGCGCAACAGCTCTAACGCGTTCAGATCTGGTAAGGGTAAATCTCGGTCTGTAGCCCGAGGGCGTGTCCACCCCCTCAGCTACAATTCAATGCAGTATAAAGCCCCTTACAAGGGCCCCTCCAACGTCTGTGAATCTGAAAGCCGTATGACGCAATCCCGTTTAACTGTACTTGGACCCCTGAGGCTACTCACACTGGCCGCTGCCTTGATGTTTTCGCTGGCTTACGCAGACGAATACGCAGATGTCACCCAATTGGTTCGCAACGGCAAGCTGCCCGAAGCCTTGGTCAAGGCAGATCAGTACTTGGCAACCAAACCACGCGACCCGCAAATGCGCTTCCTTAAGGGCGTGATCCAGCGCGATACGGGCAAGACGGCGGACGCGATTGCGACCTTTACCCGCTTGACAGAAGATTTTCCTGAGTTGCCAGAACCATACAACAACTTGGCCGTCCTGTACGCTGGCCAGAGCCAATTTGACAAGGCACGCACAGCCTTGGAAATGGCGATCCGCACCAACCCGAGCTACGCAACTGCCCATGAAAATTTGGGCGACGTCTACGCCAAGTTGGCCAGTCAGGCCTACAACAAAGCGTTGCAACTGGATGCAACCAACGTCGGTGTTCCGCCAAAGCTTGCACTGATCCGCGAGTTATTCAACTCGAACGGCGTCAAGAACCAGCATCCCAGCACAGTGCCCGCAGTTGCTCCAGTTGCGACACTAGCACCAACGCCCGCGCCAGTTGCGGTTGTCAAACAGGCTCCAACTTTGCCAGCCCCGGCTGTAGTCACAAAAGTGCAACCTACAGCATCAGCGCCAGCCATTAGAGCATCGGCAGTTGTCGCTGTTGCAACGCCGGTCAAGCCAGCTGTAGAAGGCGGCAACGTTTCTCGCGAAGTTGAAAATGCGGTGATCGCTTGGGCCAAGGCATGGGCCGCTCGCGACGTTAAAGCCTACTTGGCCTCCTATGGCAAAGACTTCACGCCTCCTGGCTCCATGAGCCGCAAAGCGTGGGAAGAAGAACGTCGCCAGCGCATTAGCAATAAATCCAAAATCACGGTAAAGCTTGAAAATCTCACAGTAACAGCATCGGGGAATACGGCCGTAGCCAAATTCCGCCAGGACTACAAAGCCAGCGGTCTGGCCGTATCGAGCCGTAAGACTCTGGACTTGGTCAAAAACGGTGACCACTGGCAAATCGTCAAAGAATCTACCGGTACATGATGCCGAGATGGTGGGTTGTTGGCGTGGGTAGACCGGCTTTCAAAGTAGTATTGCTGACCCTGGCGCTGATCAGCAGCCTTCCCGCTTATGCGATGCATACCAAACACGCAGCCAAGGTCAAGCCCCAACCGAAATATGTACGCCAAGTTGTGGTGCCACCACTGGTAGTGAAAGACCAGGACGGAGTGGCTGAGGCGCGCTTGATCGAGGTATACAAGCTCATTGGCCAAGCACACAACCGTGAGGCGCTTGCCAAGGCCGAACGTTTGGTCGCTGAATTTCCGCACTTCCAGCTGGCACAACTGGTCTATGGCGACATGCTGGCCGCTCAGGTTCGTCCGATCAAGACTATGGGCGACGTTCCCGAAGCCCTGGTTACAAACTCCGGAACGGTTTTAGCGGAATTGAAAGAAGAATCACAACAGCGCGTTCGCGCGTTGCGCGATCGCCCTGCAGCAGGGACTGTACCGTCGCAATTTCTGGCGCTATCGCTGAAGACCAAACACGCCATTGCGGTCGATGCATCGCGGTCGCGGCTGTACTTGTTTGAAAACACCGCCTCCGGTTTGAACTTGGTAGCGGATTACTATATTTCTGTCGGCAAGGCGGGCACAGCCAAGACGGTCGAAGGTGATCAACGCACGCCGCTTGGCGTGTATTACATCACCAGCAATCTAGACCCCAAATCTTTAAAAGATTTTTATGGCTCGGGTGCCCTGCCCATCAGTTATCCCAATATTCTGGATAGCAAGCGCGGTAAAACCGGCGGTGGCATCTGGTTGCACGGGACCCCACCCAATCAGTTTGCGCGAGCGCCTCAAGCCACCGACGGCTGCGTGGTGATGGCCAACCCGGACCTGCAACACATCATCCACACGGTCGAAGTACGTTCAACGCCGGTCGTAATTGCCAAACAACTGCAATGGGTTGCACCGCAAAAAGCGCGCGCTGATGGCAAGCTGTTTGAGGACGCTCTGCTCGGCTGGCGCAATGCCAAGACATCGGGTAACCTGCAGCAGGTGTTGACCTACTACACCCAAGACTTCAACAGCAACGGCAAAACACTGGCCCAGTGGGCGCCGATTTTAAAAACCGAGATCGATCAGACGCAGGGCAGAACTATTCAGCTCAAGGATGTGTCTTACCTGCGCTGGACCGATACGGCCGACACCATGGTCGTGACTTTTGGCGAAGTAGCTGATGGCGCGCGGGTCGGTTGGACCAAACGGCAATACTGGATTCACCAGGAAAACCAATGGAAAATCTTTTTTGAGGGAGCAATTTGATATGACGATGCAATGGAACACTTTGAGCCGACGCGCCGCTTTGACCGGGCTGGCTTTAGCCGCCCTGACAGGCCCCGTGTTTGCGGGCACCGCACCACAGGTTAAGTTTGAAACCACGTTGGGTAATTTTGTTGTCGAGGTCTATCCTGACAAAGCACCCAAAACCGTTGAGAATTTTTTGCAGTATGTCAAAAGCAAACAATACGATGGCACCATTTTTCACCGCGTGATTCCCCACTTCATGGTCCAAGCCGGCGGATACACCGTGAAATACGACGAGAAAATTGCACGTCCGCCCATTCCACTGGAAGCGATGAACGGCCTCAAGAATGAGACCGGTACCATTGCCATGGCGCGCACCAACGAACCCAATTCTGCTCGCGCACAGTTTTTTATCAACGTCAAAGACAATCCGTCTTTGAATGCCAAGGGACCGGCTGACGGTTACACCGTTTTTGGTCGTGTCATTTCTGGCATGGAAACCATTAATAAAATCAAAGATGTACCGACAGGCTCTGGTGGACCTTTTCCAACTGACGTCCCTAAAACCCCCGTTCTTATCAACTCCGCTACCCAGGTGAAATAACATGAGCAATCCAAAAGTCGAACTGCACGTCAAAGATCACGGTGTCATCACCCTCGAATTGGACAAAGACAAGGCACCCAAGTCGGTCGAGAATTTTTTGAGCTACGCCAATAAAGGCCATTACGACGGCACCATTTTTCACCGCGTCATTCCTGGCTTCATGGTTCAGGGCGGCGGCATGGAGCCTGGTATGAAACAAAAAAATTGCGATGCTCCTATCGAAAACGAAGCCAACAACGGCCTGAAGAACGCCAACTACACCGTAGCCATGGCGCGCACTGGTGATCCACACTCGGCCACAGCCCAGTTCTTCATCAACGTCGCGGACAACGGCTTCTTGAACCACACCGCCCCTAGCGCACAGGGTTGGGGCTACGCCGTATTCGGCAAGGTCATCTCTGGCTCTGAAGTGGTGGACAAGATCAAAGCAGTCAAGACTGGCCGCACAGGTTTCCATGACGACGTGCCGAAAGAAGACGTCATCATTGAAAAAGCTGTCGTTCTGTAAACCGGAGCTGATGCGGGATGGAACTCATTGCGCCATCCCGCTGGACTTGCATTGATTTCATTTCGGATCTGCATTTGCAGCCGTCCGATACATTGACACTCGAGGCTTGGAGCAACTACTTGCTCCACACTGCAGCAGATGCCGTGTACATTCTGGGCGATCTGTTTGAGGTTTGGGTGGGAGACGATGCAGTGTCGGTAGATGCGAGCTTTGCCCAGCAATGCGCCGATGTGCTGCGTGTCGCGGCAACGCGCAGGAGCATCTACATCATGCGCGGCAACCGAGACTTCCTCATCGGGCCCGCATTGATGGCTGCGTGTGGCTGCACGCTGTTGGACGAACCCAGCGTGCTGTCGTTCGCCAGCCAGCGTTGGCTTTTAGTCCACGGTGACGCCCAATGCCTGGATGACACGGACTACATGCGTTTTCGCGCGAAGGTACGCGCACCAGAATGGCAGTTTGATTTTCTGGCAAAACCGTTAGCCGAACGCTTGGCGTTCGCGCGCGACCTGCGCGCGCAAAGCGAGGCCCATCAGCGCATCAACACGGTTTACGCCGATGTGGACTTTAAGGCCGCCAACGCGT
>JBDTAG010000014.1:0-5133 GCA_039924745.1 Rhodoferax sp. | reverse complement strand
CACTGCCGGGCTTGGTTATACCGGGGCGGCCCTTGTGTTCGGGGCGATGCTGGCCATCGTTTTAGCAGCTTATTTTTGGTCGCGTGTGTCACATACGCTGCTTTTTTGGGCTGCGTTCATTTTGACTAGGCCGCTGGGTGCCGTTGTGGGGGATTTCTTGGATAAACCTCTGGATGCGGGTGGTCTGGCATTGAGCCGCTATTGGGCATCAGCAGCCCTTTTTGCCTTCATGTTGATCAGCATTTTGCTGTTTAAGCAACGCGCCGCAAAAGCTGTACATTGATCACGCCACGAACAGAATCAGCCATATAGCTGTCCCCGGTAAAAAAGTCCGACTAGGCATGAACATCTCAGAATGGGTGCAATCCTATGGATACGTAGCGGTGGCGGTGGGTACCTTTTTGGAGGGTGAGTCTGTTTTACTAATCGCGGGGGCCGCAGCCTCTCGCGGGCATCTGGCACTGTCACTGGTAGTTGCAATAGCTGCGCTCGCCAGCTTTCTGGGCGACCAAATGTATTTTCTGTTGGGGCGGCGTTATGGCACAGCGCTGCTAGCACGATACCCGTCGTTACAACCGCGTGCTGCCCGCGTCAATGGTCTGCTGGATCGGTACCATCTACCGCTGATTCTGTCCATCCGCTTTCTGTACGGGCTGCGCATCGTTGGGCCCATGGCCATTGGTATGAGCAATGTCTCCTGGCCACGGTATTTACTGCTCAACGGATTGGGGGCGCTACTTTGGGCGACACTCATTGCCTGTGCCGGTTTCGGAGCCAGTCATGCGTTGATACATATGCTCAAAGCAGTGGATGCGGATGAACTGTGGGGTCTGCTCGTGTTGTTGATTCTTGGACTGATGTGGTGGTTTCTGCGACACCGCCATGCGGCGACTATCAACAATTCATAGGAACTATGCATGCGTGTATTGCTGGTTGAAGACGATGCCATGATTGGCGAGGCCATTCAAGGGGCATTAAGAGATGCAACTTACGCCACCGACTGGGTGCAGGACGGCCGGACGGCCCTCAGCACTTTGTCGTCTCAACACTATGATTTGGTGTTGCTCGATTTGGGCCTGCCCGGCAAAGACGGGTTTGAGGTGCTCGTCAGCATCCGCGCCAAAGACAACCCCGTGCCGCTGCTCATCATCACCGCACGGGATGGCCTGGACGACCGCTTGCGCGGGCTAGACGGTGGTGCTGATGACTATGTGCTCAAGCCCTTTGAGATGGCCGAACTGCTGGCTCGCATGCGCGCTGTTCTGCGACGCAAAGGCGGCCATGCGGTACCTGTACTGAGTAACGGCGTCGTATCACTTGACCCGGCCACGCGCGAAGCAGTGGCCAATGGAAGCGCTGCGGTACAACTCTCCAGCCGAGAGTTTTCGCTTTTGCAAGCTTTGCTGGTCCGCCCCGGTGCAATTTTGTCGCGCAGCGACCTGGAGGACCGCATTTATGGCTGGGGCGAAGAGGTCGAAAGCAATGCCGTCGAATTCTTGATCCACGCATTGCGGCGCAAACTGGGCAGCGAAGCCATCAAAAATGTCAGGGGGGTTGGATGGATGGTTTCAAAGAGCGCCTGAACGCATCTATTCAACTCAAGCTATCGCTGACCCTGTCGTTGGTGATTCTGGTGGTAGCGGTGGTAGCAGGTGTTTTTTCGTTCATGTCTGCGTTTGACGAAGCGCACGAGCTGCAAGACGACACGCTGCGCCAAGTAGCCGCATTGTTTATGCGGCAGCACCTGCCGCCCGTGACTTATGGGGACGAAATGCCCGCCCAAGGTGGTGACGAAGAATCCCGTGTTGTCGTCCAGTATTTGGCCGACGGCGAGAAGGCTTCCCGACAACACGATACGGGAGCACTGCTACCCATCCCAACCTCTCTCTCAGACGGTCTGCATACGGTGGATCTTGCGGGGGAATCGTTTCGCATTCTGGTGAAAACCACCGCCTTGGGAGAGCGGATCGCCGTGGCGCAAGAAACAGGAGTGCGGGACGAAATCGCTCGCGACAGCGCCTTGCGCACATTGATGCCGTTTTTGATTCTGGTTCCTATCTTGCTATTGATCGTTGCAGACTTGGTGCGCAAGATGTTCCGGCCCATCGCTGCGCTATCCAAAGAAATTGACGAGCGCTCGGAACAGGCACTGCACCCGGTGGCTGCAGACCACCTTCCGACTGAAGTGCGGCCGTTTGTGGTGGCGATCAATCGCCTGTTGAGCCGTGTAGACCAGTCTATGGACGCCCAGCGCCGCTTCGTCGCCGATGCTGCGCATGAGCTGCGCTCTCCGTTAACGGCTATGTCTTTACAAGCGGAGCGTTTAGCCGATGCTCCCATGTCCGAGCAAGCGCACGAACGGCTTGCCACGCTGCAACAAGGAATCGAGCGCGGTCGCAATCTTCTGGATCAACTCTTGACCTTGGCCAGAGCGCAAGACACAACCCAATTGCTTCAAAAGTCCGTATCGGTGCAAGACATCTACCGCCGCGTGCTGGAAGACCTTTTGCCTTTGGCCGAAGCCAAGCACATCGACATGGGTGTGGAAGGCAAGCAAGATGCGCAGCTATGGATCAGCGAGCTGGAAATGGTGACGCTAGTTAAAAACCTGATCGATAACGCCATACGGTACACCCCCAATGGTGGACGAATTGATTTGTCGGTTGTCACGTTACAAAGGCGTGCGGTATTGACGGTTCAGGACAATGGTCCTGGCATTGCCGTGGCCGAGCGCGATAGGGTCTTTGACCCTTTCTATCGCACGTTGGGTAGCGGTCAAATGGGGTCGGGCTTAGGACTGTCCATCGTCAAGGCAATATCGGACCGCATGGGTGCAGTGGTTCAGCTCGGGTTTACTGACGAGGCAAAAAGCACCGGTCTGCGCGTCAGCGTATCTTTTCCGCTGACAGAGAGCTGCCCGGCAACAGCTGTTGAAACGCAATAGAAAACTCACATTTCATGAGCAAGACTAAAGTGCGCATCCATCAAAAAACAAAATCATGATTACTATTTCTCTTCGACAGTGGTGCAGAATTAGCGCTTTTCTATTATTCACCTTAGCTGTTCCTGCAGGCTTACGGGCGCAGATAGTCACAAGTGATAGCCCGAGCGCTACCGAATTGCGCAAGCTCAGAGAATCAAAGAACGCTGTACTGCAAAACAGCAAATTCGGCATCCCGATGGAACTGACGGCGGTTGAATCTAAAAATAGTGTGCGGGGCGATATTTATGCAGATATTGATACGGACTTCGAAGCCGTAAACGCAGCCTTGAACGGCCCAGCGCATTGGTGCGACATTCTGTTGCTGCACATCAATAACCGACTCTGTAGCTTGTCAGTTGGACCACCTGCAACGCTAGTGCTTGGCATCGTCAGGAAATATGACCAACCGGCCGAGCAAGCATTTCGATTAGCCCTTGCGTTCAGAGTCGTTCAGTCCAGCAAAGATTTTCTAGAAATTGAACTGACATCGCCCGCTGGCCCGGTCGGCACCAGCAACTACCGGATTGTGGTACAGGCGGTGGCAATGCCGGGCAAGCGCAGTTTTCTACATTTTGCCTATTCGTACGACAGTGGAACTTTCGTAACCATGGCGACTGAAGCGTATCTAGCAACCTTTGGCCGCAGCAAAGTCGGGTTTACCGTTGTTGGACAACTGGCGGGAGATCAGCCTGACTACATTCGCGGTGTTAGAGGACTGATGGAGCGCAACGCCATGCGCTACTTTCTTGCCATTGAAGCGTACATACAGGAAAGTGAAGCACCGGTAGCCGATCAATTTGATCGGCGATTAGAGGCATGGTTTGCGGCGTCCGAACGGTATCCGAGGCAGCTACACGAGCTTGATAAGGCAACCTATCTGGCCTTGAAACACGCAGACCGATCGCGCGATAGTTCTACGAAGAAATGACTGCAGGTAGATAGCGGAGGTCTTGGAGCAATTTGACATCGCATTAGCCGACTGTCGCCAGTAGCGTATGCTGACCAACTGCCAACAATCATCTGCCCCTGTCATGGGCCAGTTTTCGGTCAACGCCAACACACCGATGCCTGTCAATGGTTTTATGACTGCGAGCAATGCCGCGCTGTCTTGAAACCGAAACGTTGCGACTGCTATGTGTTCTGTTCTTACGGTACGGTGCGGTGCCCTCCCATTCAGGAAACGGGAAAATCAGATATTTGTTGCGGTTAGTTTGCAATGCCTCGGCGGCTCAAACCTGGTCATCTTTACTAGATATGCCAATGTAGGTCGTTCTAGTCGTTGGCTTAGTGTGCATCAAAGATTTAGCGCTCGTGAAGTATGAAGATGTTGCTATTACTACTATAGCAAATCGACTGCTACTGCGCAGCCAAACTGGCGGTTCACAATTTCTTTGAACGCAGTCGCAGCGCATTTCCAATCACTGATGCAGAACTGAAACTCATAGCCACAGCCGCCACCATAGGCGACAACAACCAGCCAGTGAACGGGTAAAGCACACCGGCAGCAATAGGAATGCCCAGCGCGTTGTACAGAAACGCAAATGCCAGGTTCTGCTTCATGTTGCCCACGGTCGCCTCAGACAGCTCACGCGCCACCGAGATGCCGCGCAGGTCGCCTTTCACCAGTGTGAGCTGGGAGCTGTTCATGGCCACATCGGTGCCGGTGCCCATGGCAATGCCCACATCGGCCTTGGCCAGTGCCGGGGCGTCGTTGATACCGTCACCTGCCATGGCAACAATTCGGCCTTCCTTTTGCAACTTCTCGACCAGGTTCAGCTTGTCTTGGGGTTTGACTTCGCCGTGCACTTCGTCGATGCCCAGCTTGGTGCCGACGAACTGCGCGGTCGTCAGGCCATCGCCCGTGGCCATGATGACGCGCAGGCCTGCCGCCCTGAGCGTGTCCAGAGCCTCCCGCGTGCTGGCCTTGATGGGGTCAGATACCGCCAGCAGCCCGGCCAGTTGGCCATCCACTGCCAAGTGCATCACGCTGGCGCCTTCTTTTCTCAGGCCCTCCGCTTGCTCCTTCAATGCATCGACCGGGATATTCAGTTGCTGCATGAGGCTGTTATTGCCCAGCGCCACATGGCGGCCACCCACTTGGCCTTGCACGCCAATGCCAGAGCCAGATTCAAAGTTCTCGGGCTTGTCCA
>JBDTAG010000013.1:0-6775 GCA_039924745.1 Rhodoferax sp. | reverse complement strand
ATTTCGCGTTGCCGAAGCCGGGCCGTACCAAGCACCTGTGGCTGTTTGTGCTGGCCGCTGGCACGGGCTTGTCACGCATTGCGGTGGGCGCGCACTGGCCGGGTGATGTGGCGGTGGGGCTGAGCCTGGGCTTGCTGGGGGGCATGTTGGGCACCCGGCTGCTGGCCCGTATGGGCACCCAACACCTGCGGCCCACTGCCTGGAGCCTGCGTTTAGTAGCGCTGCTACTGGTAGCCGCTATTTACACCCTGTTGACCGAAGCGCAGGACTTTGATGAAAATCAGCCGCTACAGTTCGTGCTCGCGCTGGTGACTGCGGGCTCGCTGTTCGTCTTTGGACGGCAAAATTGGGCTGCGATAAAGACGCAGACAGCACCACGGGGTGTGGAAAATCTATCGGATCGAGAAGAGCAATGAACCAAAACGCAATCACACTGGTACAGGCTTCCTGGAGCAGGGTGCAAGAGCAGAGTGACCAGGCGTTGGCGCTGTTTCAGCGCAATCTGCTGGAGCAAAGGCCCTGGCTCACCGCGCTGTACACCGGCTATGTAGACGGGCGCGACCACATGGTCTTGCGAACATTTGGCCGTGCTGTCATGGGCATGCACCAATTGGATACCCACGCTGCGCTGCTGATGCAGATTGGCCGTGTCAACGCCATCTGCGGCGTGCAACTGCACCACTACCCGTATTTTGAAGTGGCGCTCATGCAAACGCTGGAACAGTTGTTGGGCGAAGATTTTTTCTCGCCTCCACTGCGAGAGGCCTGGACCGCCGTGTACGGCACCATGGCGCGGTTGATGTTGGCGGGTGCAAATGCCCCGTCTGCAACCACCGTTGCAATTCGCCAAAAAGCGGTCGATCGCCGTCGCCCACGCTGGTCCGGTGCCACTGAGCTGGGTGGCAACCGCGGCTACCACCGTCGGGCAGGGGCGGACACCATCATTCGGCGTGTGCACCGCATAGACGAGGTTCAGCACGTCGGATAAGGGTTTTCAAATTGGTTTTGATAAAAACGCCCGGTAGCCCTCGCAGAATAAGAATATGCAGCTATTAAATATATAGCGTTGCATCTTGCGCGTGCAGTGGCGGCGGTGCACATTGGATCCCTGCCTGTAGTCTGTTTGTCATATTGCCGGACTATCGTTGTGCTGATCTAAAACTCGCACAGGGATGTATCGGCATGCTGACACCAACACAATTCTCCAAACACTGGCCCCACCTCTTGGGCATGGGCGGCTTGGCACTGACCCTGACCGCTTGTGGCGGTAACGCGGGCCCAATACCCTTTTCGACGCTGGACGGCAATGCACCGCTAGTGATTGGCCACCGTGGCCTGCCCGGCTTGTATCCCGAGGAGACACAGCCAGCCTATGAAGCGGCTGCCGACGTGGGCGCAGACTCACTCGAAGAAGACTTGCACCTGACCAAGGATTGCGTGCTTGTGGCCCGCCATAACCCATGGCTCAGCGACAACACCAACATCGCTACCGTAGCGCTCAACAACCCCGCTGTGGCCGCCCGCAAGCGTACCGTGCCGGGCGTGCTGGTCAACGTCAAGTATTCACTGGCCACCTATGGCGGCCCCGCGCAATACCTCAGCGACCTGACCGACCCCGCCGACCCCAAGTCGGTACTGAAATCTTTGGTGGTCGATGGCGAAGACCACACCGGCGACTGGTCCATCACCGACTTCACCGTGGCGGAGCTGAAGCAATGGATAGGTGGCACCACATACGACGCCCGCAGCGAACGCCCAACGGCATTGAATGGCAAGTACCCCGTGCTGACCATGCAAGAGATCATCAACATCGCCAAGGCTAAAAGCGCTGCGACGGGTCGCACCATCAGTGTCTACCCCGAGTCAAAAAACCCAGTGTGGAACAACGCCCAAGCCCAAGCCAACGGTTGCGGAAGTGGCAACCATCCGTTTGAAGACGCAATCGTCAAGTTGATCAAAGACAACAACCTCAACAGCAAGGCCGCCCCCATCTTCGTGCAAAGCTTTGACCCGGACAGCCTTAAGTACATGCGCTCCGTCGGCCTCAACACCCGGGTGGTGCAACTGATCGACGGCAACGACGTGAATTACGCGACTGGCGCTATGGTTTACAAGACTGATGATGTTTATAACTTTGTCGACGGTCGCCCCTATAGCTGGACGGTGGCTGGCGATGGTCGTTTCTTCGACACCATGCTGACCCCGGCTGGTCTGGCGGAGATCAAGAAGTATGCCGACGGCATCGGCCCGTGGAAGCCACAGGTCATGTCACTCAAGGTGTCTCCGCTAAAGGCTGCTAACGCCAACGGCACGACACCGTACGCCCCCATATTGGCCGACGTGAACAGTGTTACGCCGACCAGCCTGATCAGCGACGCCCACAAGGCCGGCTTGTTCGTGCACAGCTATACCTTCCGCAACGAGAAAAAATATTTGGCGGGCCTGTTTGGCGGCGACCCTGTGAATGAATTCCTGGTCTATTACCGTGCTGGCATTGATGGCGTGTTCACCGACTTTGCCAATACAGGTGTTGCAGCGCGGAACGTTTACTTGAAGGAAACCGGGCGCTAAAGGCTGTGATTGCGCGGGGCGAACACGCGCCGTGCTTAGCGCAGCGTGCAACTATCGCCCATGCCGTCGCGCCACACGCGCACTTGGCACAGGGCGGGGAGTTGCCCCGCTAAGGCGCGCCAGATGAAGGCGGCCAAATTTTCTAGCGTAGCTGGGCCTAAGCCTTCTACTTCGTCGAGCAAATGGTGGTCCAGGCGCGGGCGCAGTTGCTCGATAGCGGCACGCACCAAACCCAGGTCCACCACCATACCGGTAGCGGGGTCGATCTGGCCCGAGAGGCTGACTTCAGCATGGTAGGTGTGACCGTGGATGCGGAGGCTGCCCTCGGCCTCGATCTCGCGGCGCAGGGTGTGCGCCGCGTCGAAGTAAAACTTCTGGCTGATCTCGCAGCGGCTGGGTGCGGTGCTCACCGTATGCCCGTGATCTTGTGGGTCTGCAAAGACAGGCGCCAAGCCGGACGCTGCAAGCACTGGGCGATACACGTCTCGGTGTTGGCGCTGCGCTGCGGGTTGTCCATGGGCTGCAGGTAGCGGTGGCTAAAGTCTGCCGCCTCGCATTCGTCCAGCGTAATGCCGGGCTGCGGCCACACTAATTTGAGCTCGTGGCCTTGACGCTGTATCCAGGTAGAGCCGGCCTTGGGGCTGACGCAAATCCAGTCAATGCCAGCCGGTGCAGCAATCGTGCCATTGGTCTCCACGGCGATGTGGAAGCCTTGGGCATGCAGCGCGTCTATCAGTTCTGCATCCACCTGCAGCAGTGGCTCGCCACCGGTCATCACGACAAAACGGTTCGCATGGTCGGTGCTGGGCCAGTGTGCAGCAATGCGTTCGGCCAGCCCCTGCGCCGTGGCGAACTTGCCGCCCAACGTGCCGTCGGTGCCGACAAAATCGGTGTCGCAAAATTTGCAAACGGCCGTGGCGCGGTCTTGCTCGCGGCCAGACCACAGGTTGCAACCGGCAAAACGGCAAAACACCGCCGGACGACCGGCATTGGAGCCCTCGCCTTGCAGTGTGTAAAAAATCTCTTTGACCTGGTAGCTCATGGGGTATGCCCCACATGGCTGTGCACCCACCCACAGTTTGGGGATACGAGGTTTTTGTACATGGTAGTCCTCTACATGGCTCCGAAACACAAAAGGTAAAAGGCCCGCGGAGCAGCGGGCCTTGAGAGTATTTTAGCGGGTCTTCAGACCCGTGCTCCTTAGCGGGCCCTAGCGGTCAATCCTTGGTAGTAAGCTGCAACCAGATACAAGTAATGGTTGGCCCTGTCATTCACCCACTTGGTTGACGCCAACCCATTGGGTGCTGGTGATAACACCATCTCAGGCGCCAACAACAACTGCGTGCCATTGATGAGCGTAAACACACCACTGCCATCCGTCTGGATAGACAACACACCGCCCAGAGCCGTACTCATGGCAGATTGCAAACTATCCGTATCCAGAAACGCCGGGTACAGAATCTGCACCTTGCCCGCACTGTCCGTAAAACGCAGCACACCATCGGTACCAAAAGCCAAGCTCGGTGTGCCGGTAGCAGTACCTTGCGTCACAAAATAATCAGGCCGCACCACATACAACTTGCCATCCACCGTAGCGGTGAATACACCCTTGGCATCAACCTGCACGGCAAGGCCAGAAGCATTCAACGCCTTGCCTAAATCCGTCATATTGGCAACCGCAGGTATGACATTGAACGTGCCGCAACTCGTGCCCACTGTCAAAGCGTTGTCACCCCGCAGAAATGCGCCGACGCCCAATGCCGTGCCGGTGCTGGCTTCTACTGGATAGAAGCTGATGGTCTGTCCACCGACAGAAATCTGCGCTGCCCCATTTGCAGACTGGCCTACATACGCAGCATCTGCACCAAAGATCTGCTTAACCGAACCCAACAGACACGTGGTCATGCTGGGACCTTTGCCACTGGTCAGATCCAAAACTCTGAGTTGGGATGCAATGCCAGAGACGCCGGGTAACACTACGTTGGTGGGAATCGGTGGCGGTGTGACCGCCACGGGAGGGGCTGCAGCTACTGTCGTCACAACAATGGTGTCGTTTGGTAATGTCCAGGTGTAAGTGCCTGGCGTGACTCCCAGCGTGGCGAGCGTATGGCTATTCCAAGTGCTTGTATCGCTCAAAGCTGTTCCGGACACATATCCAGTTTTTATGTATATGGCGGAACTCCAAAGGAGAACGGAATCACCTGATTGACTGCCGGCGTTTATAGTAACTGCCCCAGGTCCAAAAGCCGCTGGACCTGTCGCTCCGGTGTACTGATCTAGATCTAGCGAACTGTTTCCAATGCAAATCACGGAACTCGACGGACGGATAGAGCTTGAACCGCAGGGACCAGCATTTCCATTGTTTGTCAAACCGGTGGTATTGATTGTGCCGGTGCCTGTAGCGACCACATTGCCGCCGGTTTCGGTGAGTGTGATGGTGTATACGGCGTGCGCTGGGGATGCGGCTAGTGCCAACCCGGCTGCCACCCCGGCAACGGACAAAAACTTTTTAATCATCTGACGCATGGTGAACCTTCCTTAGCTGCCAAGTTATTTAGCCCAGCTTATAGCTGTCAGAGCCGCAGGTGGATCTAACTAATTGCAGTTTACGGGGCTCCATCGCCTTTATCGCTAGTGATTTACAAGCACCGTCACATGGATGTTAATGCCTGCTTTAGCGGTGCATCACGACACTACCGAATGCTCCCTCCTGCATCGGCTCAATCCGCACTCGCCCCTACCGATAGTCGCTGAACAAGGAAGTGGGGCAAAGTACCAAGTCCGCCTTGGCTACATTTAAGACCCAAGCCATTTGGGCCTCTAGCCCTCGTCAATATTAAATAGTGCGCTACTAATTCAGTAGCAAAGCAAAAAATTGGCCCATGTGGACGATTAGTCCAGCACTGGCCAAGTGCTACTCACTGTTAATGACTGTTACTCAACGTGCAGTAGCGATCAACCCTTGGTAGTAAGCCGCAACCAGATACAAGTAATGGTTGGCCCTGTCGTTCACCAACTTGGCCGAGCCCAACCCATTGGGCGCAGGAGACAACACCATCTCAGGCGCCAACACCAACTGCGTGCCATTGATCCGTGTAAACACACCACTGCCATCCGTCTGAATAGCCAACACACCACCGAACGCCGCGCCTATTGCGGATTGCAAACTATCGGTGTCGAGAAACGCAGCACGCAGAATCTGCACCTTACCCGCACTGTCCGTAAAGCGCAGCAGACCATCGGCACCAAAGGCCAAGCTGGGGGTACCCGTTGCAGTGCCTTGGGTCACAAAGTAGTCTGGGCGCACCACATACAACTTGCCATCCACCATTGCGGTCATCACGCCACTGGCGTTAATCTGAATGGTCAAGCCCAGGCCAGCCAAAGCCTTGCCCAAATCCGCCATGTTGGCTACAGCAGGCACAACATTGAACGAGCCGCAACTGGTGCCCACATCCAAGGCGTTGTCGCTGCGCAAGAATGCACCCGAACCCCGCGCAGTGCTTATGCTGGCATCCAGCGGGTAGTAACTGATAGTCTGCCCACCCACAGAAATCTGCGCAGCGCCATTGGCCGCTTGACCCAGATAGGTGGCGTCTGCGCCGAAGATTTGTTTGATCGTCGCGAGCAGGCAAGTGGTCATGCTGGGGCCCTTGCCACTGGTCAGGTCCAGCACCGTGAGCTGGGAGCTGATGCCAGACACTCCAGGAAGCGCTACGTTGTTAGGAATGGGTGGGGGAGTGACGACCACTGCGGCTACCGTGTAGTCAATAGTGATAGATCCGTCACCACCGTTTGCCGCAGGACTGCCACCTTTGTTGGTTCCCACAGTTATGACGGCACCCGCAGGGCCAACACTGCCACCACCGCCACCGCCAGCCCCTTGGTCGATTGTGTCACCAGCACCGCCGCCGCCGCCGCCATAACCGCCACCACCGCCGCCGCCAGAGCTCGTTCCGCCCGTACCTCCTACGCCAGCACCTGCGCCGACACCGCCAGCCCCATTGCTGGCGCCGCCGGCACCACCATTTCCTGACGCCCCAACCGTTCCGGCGGCTGTTCCAGTCCCTGCGGCACCGCCAACACCCCCCGCCCCACCACTTCCCGCAAGGTTGGCGTTTGCCGTAGAGCCGGCAGTGCCATTTCCATCGCCACCTTGGTAGGTAGCGCCGTTAGTTCCGCCGCCGCCGCCGCCGCCGCCGCC
>JBDTAG010000012.1:0-9103 GCA_039924745.1 Rhodoferax sp. | reverse complement strand
ACTGACCAGCGCTTGCAAGCAGCTTGCCCGAGGCACTCCAAACCGTCACATTGGCGGCATTGAGCTGGTCAATCAGTCGATCCAGCATCAAACCAACCGAACCTTCTGGGGCCTCAGAGACTTGGCTTGCTGCAGCGCGTGTTTTAGTTGTGAGATCACTGGACAACGTATCCAATGTCACCTGCCCCAAATTTAGGCCGGCCTTCAATGCGCCTTCCACCTTAACGTCAAACCAGCTTTCGATGGAACGGGACACAAACTGGTAGGACACCCCAAAAACCAACAAGCCGGGTGCGACGCCGACTAGTGCAAAAATGGCCGCCAGTTTGACCAATAATCTGCTGCCGAACCGCCCTTGCCGCAAACGTACGATCAAGCGGTAGCCTACCCACAAAATGGCACCCAACAGTACCGAGGCGACCACTACATTGACGACAAACAGGCGCGCGTAGTTGCGTTCGTACATCTCCTGGTTATTGGTGGCCTGAGTCAGCAAGTAAAGCAGCACCAGGCCAATGATGACCATAGCGACGGCGCCTGCGGCCACAGTCCAGCGCAGGGTTCGAGAACTCTGCAGGGTTGCTGCCGGCTCGCTGTCTTGGAATTCGACCTTCATTTGACCGTCGCGAGGGTCAGCGTGGTGCTGGAAGTGGCGGCCAGATCCCAGTCAGATTGGCCCAATGCACCAATCTGGAACGGTCGCGGCAGTTGGCTCAAATCCAGCTTGAACCCAAAGTCAACCTTGTATTTGACACCGACCTCCAAGCTTGAAGCATCGGCGACTTTCCAACGGGACAACCGTTTGATGGCGGATAAAGCGTCCTCCAAAGTATCAAAACTCGGGTTCAGCGTAAGCCCGACACTGGCCTCGCGCCCCGGGCCAGCAGTGACGTTGAGTCGCCAACGGCGGGTCAGTGGCTGATACGCTAAGCGCATATGGCGCTGCGCCGAGGCCAGCTTCTTGTCATACCAATACCATCGCTCGCGCAACACACTGGCTTCGGTAACGAAAACCATGGGGATTCCCTTGAGAAGCGCTTCCTCTATGGCAGACGGTAGCTCGAAGGCCACCTGCGCAGTGACCAAAATCTCGTCGTCCGACCGTTCGACTTGGTATTGGGTGATTTCAGTAGCGATCTGGGCATGGCAAACGCCAGACATCAACACAAAAATCAACACGCATAGCCAATGCAGGCCACTACTGAGCCATTTGTTTTTGTAGCAATGCGTAATAAAAGCCGTCGTGATCACAAAGCCCATTGTCCGGGACAGCATCTGCTTTTGCGTCGTTTTGGGGCATTAAATGGCCTGGCGATGGCAGCAACACCGCATCGGTGTTGTGTGTGAGAAACGATTGGACCTGTCCACTACCCTCCGCCAAAAACAGCGAGCAGGTGCAGTAGAGCATGCGACCACCGGGACGAAGCAAAGCCCAAAGTGCCTTCAGCATGCGTTTTTGGGTGGCGGCTAGTTGGGCAATGTCGGTTTCTCGGCGTAACCAGCGCACATCGGGATGTCGGCGAACAATCCCAGAGGCGGTGCAAGGTGCATCCAACAGGATGGCATCGAACAGTTGACCATCCCACCAATCCTGGGGGCGGGCAGCATCCGCGACTACGATTTGGGCGTGTAAGTTCAAACGCGCCAGATTTTGGCTGATCCGGCTGGTTCGGTCTGCGTCGATTTCTAAGGCCAAAACCTGCCCTTCGGATATTTCCAGCAGATGCCCGGTCTTTCCACCGGGTGCAGCGCAGGCATCCAAGATGCGTGTATTTTGGTTCTGGATAACGCCCTGCAGCAGCAGCGGGGCCGCCATTTGTGCCGCAGCATCTTGCACCGACACCAATCCTTCTGAGAAACCAGGTAGCTGATGTACCCCTATCGGCCGACCCAGCACGATACTGGACCCGTCGTGGTACTGCACATCGATGCCAGCATGTGACAAAGCGGCCAAGTAGTCCGTTGGGTTGGTCTTTCGTACATTGATCCGCAACGTCATAGGAGCGTGTCGGTTGGCTGCGCTGAGGATGTCACGCCAATCCGTGGGGCGCTCCTTTTGCAATCGCTTAATCCACCAACCGGGGTGATTCCATACTGCCACGGGATCTGTCTCGGTGTCAGCTACCAATGCTTCGCGTTCTCGCAAGAACCGGCGCAGGCATGCGTTCAGAAAGCTCGCCTGCGGCTGTGTGGAGGCTCCGCGTTTAGCCGCTTCTACCGCTTGATTGACCAGCGTGAACATGTCGTAGGGCGCGTCCCGATCATTCCAAGCCAATGCCAGCGCCACACAAAGCAGCGCGTCAACTGGGGGTGGGGGCAATCGGTTTGCAAGCCTCCTGCGTAAAGCTTCTGCTCTACCTAAATTGCGCCACACATGAAAGGCCAAAGCCTGTACTCCGGGGCGTAGTTCTGCAGCGACGCGTTCCACAGCAGCAGTACCAGACACACCCTCACGCACGGATTGAATAACAGTCGCTGTGGCGCTGAGTTGACGCCACAAGGGCACAGATTCGATGTTGGGGTTCATAGTGTCCTCATAGCATGCAGCCCGGTTTAAAACCCATCACGCCCACGATCAGCCGTGCCGGGAACTGGGTCAAAGCGTCGTTGTATTGGGTCACGATCTGATTGAAGCCATAGCGTGCGGTTTCTACACGCTGCGTGGTAATGCCCCATTGGGATTGCAGGGCTGCAGGCACAACAGGACCCGCCAAGTCCGGTGGTGCGCTGTCTACGGCGCGCCAGACTACTTGAAGGATATCGTAGGCGAGTCCCAGTCGCTCCAGCGGTTCGTTGCGAAAAGCGTTGGGTTTGAAGTCTTTCAACGCCACTTCAAACTCCTGCAGTGCCGCCAAAAGCAACGCCCAGTCACCCCGCGAATGGTCTACCCCAGCAGACTGTGTGTGGCTAGCGGCACCTTTTGCCACGTCGTCCCGCACCAAGTCCGCATACAACCGCATGTGCTTTTGAACCGAACCCAACGCGCGCAGACCGCGTGCGCGTTCATGCATCAGGCGGTTATAAACGCCAACGCCCCAAAATACGCACAGTGCCAGCGTAACCCACAATATCAGCGAACTATCCATAACTCAATAAGCAAAAAAAGCCCCAAGCCCTCGTGAAAGGTGCTTGGGGCGCTACGTTTAATGTAGCGATGCAAGTTTACTCGCTAGCAGCACCTTCGCTGTCATGCGGTTCGGCTACGGCTTCTGCATCCCCTGCCAATTCGGCAGCTTCGGCTTCAGCAATGGCGCGGCGCTCTGCGTCGTCCATGTTCTCGCGAACCTTGCGGGCTTCGTGATAAGCCAAGCCGGTACCGGCTGGAATCAATCGACCCACAATGACGTTTTCCTTCAGACCGCGCAACTCATCGCGCTTGCCCATGATGGCGGCTTCGGTCAACACGCGGGTGGTTTCCTGGAAGGAAGCCGCGCTGATGAAACTGTCAGTGGACAAGGATGCTTTTGTAATACCCAGCAACAAGTTGGTGAAGGTGACAGGAATCTTGCCTTCAGCACGCAGTGCATCGTTGGTGTTGAGCATCTCGGAGCGCTCAACCTGTTCACCATTGATGTAGCTGGAGTCGCCAGCGTTTTCGACCACCACACGGCGCAGCATCTGACGAACAATCACTTCAATGTGCTTGTCGTTGATCTTCACGCCTTGCAAGCGGTACACGTCCTGGACTTCATCCACGATGTAGCGCGCCAGCTCTTCGGACCCCAACAAGCGAAGGATATCCTGCGGATCGGCTGGGCCGTCCACCACGGACTCGCCCTTGTTGACCACTTGGCCTTCGTGCACCAGCATATTCTTTTCCTTGGGGACCAGGTCTTCCCAGACCTTGCCATCCGGATCCGTAATCTGCAGGCGAATCTTGCCTTTGGTTTCCTTGCCGAAGGACACGGTACCGGTGATTTCAGCCAAAGTGCCCTTGTCTTTGGGCGTACGTGCTTCGAACAACTCAGCAACCCGTGGCAGACCACCGGTAATGTCGCGGGTCTTCTGGCCTTCGATCGGGATACGAGCCAGCACTTCGCCTGGGCCCACGTCCATTCCGTCACGCACCTGAATCAGCGAGCCCACCGGGAAGCCGATGGTCACCGAGTGATCGGTACCAGGGATCTTCACTTCGTTGCCAGTGCCGTCGATCAGTTTCATCTGCGCACGCACGACCTTGGTGGCGCCGCGGCGCTTCGGATCGATAACAACCATGGTGGACAAACCGGTCACTTCATCGACCTGCTTGGCAACCGTCAAGCCCTCTTCCACATTCTCGAAGTTCGCCTTACCGGCGAATTCGGTAATGATGGGACGGGTCAACGGATCCCAGTTGGCCAAGATGGCGCCAGCCTTGATGGTCTGGTCAGCCTTGACCGTCAAGATCGCACCGTAAGGCACCTTGTGGCGTTCGCGCTCACGGCCGTGCTCGTCATGGATGACGATCTCGCCGGAACGGGCGATCACCACCAGCTCCTTTTTGCTGTTGGTCACATAGCGCATCGTGGCATTGAAGCCAATATTGCCGTTGGACTTAGCTTCCACGCTGGAGGCGATAGCCGCACGGGATGCAGCACCACCGATGTGGAAGGTACGCATGGTCAGCTGCGTGCCGGGTTCGCCGATGGACTGGGCGGCGATCACACCGACGGCTTCACCGCCGTTGATCAAACCACCACGGCCCAAATCGCGTCCGTAGCACTTGGCGCAAATACCAAAGCGGGTTTCGCAAGTCAGTGCAGTACGCACCTTGACTTCGTCAACACCAGCGATTTCCAGTTCATCGATCAGGTCTTCGTCCAGCATGGCGCCAGCGAGTGCCTGAACCGAACGGTTCTCTGGGTGCAAGACGTCGTCGGCCGCTGTACGACCCAAGATGCGGTCACGCAAGGATTCGATGACTTCACCGCCTTCAACGATTGCGCGCATCAAATAACCACCGTGCGTACCGCAATCTTGCTCGGTAACCACCAAGTCTTGCGTCACATCGACCAGACGGCGTGTCAGGTAACCGGAGTTCGCTGTCTTCAACGCCGTATCGGCCAGTCCCTTACGGGCACCGTGGGTGGAGATGAAGTACTCCAACACGTTCAGACCTTCGCGGAAGTTGGCGGTAATAGGCGTTTCAATGATGGAGCCGTCAGGCTTGGCCATCAGACCCCGCATACCGGCCACCTGACGAATCTGGGCTGCAGAGCCGCGAGCGCCAGAGTCAGCCATCATGTAGATGGAGTTGAATGATTCTTGCTGAACTTGGTTGCCATGGCGGTCAGTGACCATTTCCTTGGACAACTTGGCCATCATGACCTTGGACACTTCGTCACCCGACTTGCCCCAGATGTCCACCACCTTGTTGTAGCGCTCACCAGAAGTTACCAGACCGGACACATATTGCTGTTCGATCTCTTTGACTTCCTTCTGTGCACGGGCAATGATGGCGTGCTTTTCCTGCGGCACCAACATGTCGTCGATGCAGATGGAAATACCAGCGCGCGTTGCCAGGCGGAAGCCGGCTTGCAACAGCTTGTCGGCAAACACCACGGTCTCTTTCAAACCGCACTTGCGGAAGGACACGTTGATCAGCTTGGAGATTTCCTTCTTCTTCAACGCCTTGTTGATGTTGGAGAAAGGCAAACCCTTGGGCAGGATTTCGGACAACAGCGCGCGGCCAGCGGTGGTTTCCCAAAGCTTGGTCGATGCGGTGAATTCGCCCGTTTCTTTGTCCTTCGTGTACTCAGTCAAACGCACGTTGATGCGCGAGTTGAGCTCGACTTCACCCGCGTCAAATGCGCGTTGCACTTCACCAGTATCGGAGAAGATCAAGCCTTCACCTTTGCCGTTGATGCGTTCGCGGGTTGTGTAATACAGGCCGAGCACGACGTCCTGCGAAGGAACGATGGAAGGTTCACCGTTGGCGGGGAACAGCACGTTGTTGGAGGCCAGCATCAGTGTGCGGGCTTCCATCTGTGCTTCGACCGACAAAGGCACGTGAACGGCCATCTGGTCACCGTCGAAGTCGGCGTTGAAGGCCGCGCAAACGAGTGGGTGCAACTGAATGGCTTTGCCTTCAATCAGGATGGGCTCGAACGCCTGGATGCCCAAACGGTGCAGCGTAGGCGCATGGTTCAGCATGATCGGGTGCTCTTTGATCACTTCTTCCAGAATATCCCACACCACTGGCGTGCCGGATTCGACTTCCTTCTTGGCGGCCTTGATGGTCGTCGCAATGCCCATTGTTTCCAATTTGGCAAAGATGAAAGGCTTGAAGAGCTCCAAAGCCATCAACTTTGGCAAACCGCACTGGTGCAGTTTGAGTGTTGGTCCCACGGTAATCACGGAACGACCGGAGTAGTCCACGCGCTTGCCCAACAAATTCTGGCGGAAACGACCGGATTTACCCTTGATCATGTCGGCCAACGATTTGAGTGCACGCTTGTTGGCGCCAGTCATGGCCTTGCCGCGACGGCCATTGTCCAGCAAGCTGTCCACGGCTTCTTGCAACATACGCTTTTCATTGCGGGCAATGATTTCGGGCGCTTTCAATTCCAGCAAACGGCGCAGACGGCTGTTGCGGTTGATGACGCGGCGGTACAGGTCGTTCAGGTCAGAGGTCGCAAAGCGGCCGCCATCCAGCGGGACCAGTGGACGCAGGTCCGGTGGCAACACAGGCAGCACATCCAACACCATCCACTCGGGCTTGATGCCAGACTTCTTGAACGCCTCCAAGACCTTCAAACGCTTGGCGTTTTTCTTGATCTTGAGTTCAGAACCTGTCAGGTCGTTGCGCAGCTTTTCAATCGAACCTTCGATGTCGATGCTTTGCAGCAGATCCTTGATACCTTCAGCGCCCATCTTGGCCTGAAACTCATCGCCGTATTCTTTGAACTTGGCGTCGAAGTCGTCTTCCGACATGATGCTGAATTTCTTCAGCGGGGTCATGCCAGGGTCGGTGACTACGTATGCTTCAAAGTACAGCACGCGTTCGATGTCCCGCAACGTCATGTCCAGCACCAGGCCTAAACGGCTTGGCAGGGATTTCAAGAACCAGATGTGGGCGCAAGGAGCCGCCAGGTCGATGTGACCCATGCGTTCACGGCGAACTTTGGTCTGTGTGACTTCAACGCCGCACTTCTCGCAAATAACGCCGCGGTGCTTCAGGCGCTTGTACTTGCCGCACAGGCATTCGTAGTCTTTGATAGGGCCAAAGATCTTGGCGCAGAACAGACCATCACGTTCGGGCTTGAAGGTACGGTAGTTGATGGTCTCGGGCTTGCGCACTTCACCAAAAGACCACGAACGGATCTTCTCGGGCGAAGCCATGCCAATTTTGATGGCACCGAAGTGTTCATCGGGCGTGAACTGTTTGAACAGGTCGAGTAATGATTTCATGGGTTAAATCCTTTTCTTGTCCGCTGATCAGCTACGCTCAAGTTCAATGTCGATGCCCAAGGAACGGATTTCCTTGACCAACACGTTGAACGACTCCGGCATACCGGCTTCGATAGAGTGCTCGCCCTTGACGATGCTCTCGTACACCTTGGTACGGCCTTGCACGTCGTCCGACTTGACGGTGAGCATTTCCTGCAGGGTGTAAGAAGCGCCGTAGGCTTCCAGCGCCCACACTTCCATCTCACCAAAACGCTGTCCACCGAACTGCGCTTTACCGCCCAGCGGTTGCTGAGTGACCAACGAGTACGGTCCGGTCGAACGTGCGTGCATCTTGTCATCCACCAAATGGTGGAGTTTTAGGTAGTGCATGTAGCCAACCGTCGTGGTGCGCTCGAAAGCGTCGCCACTGCGGCCGTCGTACAACTGGGCTTGGGTACGCGCAGCAGTCAGGCCCTTGGCCTTTGCCACGTCTTCCGGGAAGGCTAGTTGCAGCATGTCACCAATTTCGGCTTCGGTTGCACCGTCAAAGACTGGAGATGCAAACGGTACGCCATTGGTCAACTCCTGCGCCATGTCCTGCACTTCGTCGTCAGACAACTGGTTCAAGTCTTCCTTGCGACCCGTACCGTTGTAGATTTTTTCGAGGAAGCCGCGGATTTCGACCACGGCCGCTTCGCGCTGCAGCATGTCACCAATGCGTTGGCCCAAGCCCTTTCCGGCCCAGCCCAAATGCACTTCCAACACCTGCCCGATGTTCATACGTGAAGGAACGCCCAGGGGGTTCAACACGATGTCGACAGGCGTACCGTCGGCCATGTAAGGCATGTCTTCCACCGGAGTGATCTTGGAGACCACGCCCTTATTACCGTGGCGACCCGCCATCTTGTCACCTGGCTGCAAGCGTCGCTTGACCGCGATGTAGACCTTGACCATCTTCAGCACGCCAGCGGGCAGCTCGTCGCCCTGCGTCAACTTCTTGCGCTTCTCTTCAAAAGCGAGGTCGAAGCTGTGACGCTGCTGTTCGATAGAGTTCTTGACCGACTCGAGTTGGGTTGCAACTTCGTCCTCTGCCGGACGAATGTCAAACCAGTGGAACTTCTCGACGGAAGCCAGATAAGCCTTGTCGATTTTTGTTCCCTTGGCCAACTTTTGTGGTCCACCATTGGCAACCTTGTTGGTCAACAGTTTTTCGATGCGATCAAACGCATCCGCTTCTACGATACGCAACTGGTCGTTCAGATCCAGACGGAAACGCTTCAGTTCGTCGTCAATAATTTGCTGTGCACGGCGGTCACGGGTGATACCTTCGCGGGTGAAGACTTGCACGTCGATCACTGTGCCAGAGCTTCCCTGGTCCACGCGCAACGACGTGTCCTTCACGTCACTTGCTTTTTCACCGAAGATGGCGCGCAACAGCTTCTCTTCTGGCGTCAGCGTGGTCTCGCCCTTGGGCGTGACTTTGCCAACCAGCGTGTCGCCTGGCAATACTTCAGCACCTACGTAAATGATGCCCGACTCGTCCAGGCGATTCAACTGCTGCTCGCTCAGGTTGGGGATGTCGCGTGTAATTTCTTCCGCACCCAACTTGGTGTCACGTGCCATCACGACGAGTTCTTCGATGTGGATCGAGGTGTAGCGGTCTTCTGCCACTACGCGCTCGCTAATCAAAATCGAATCTTCGAAGTTGTAACCGTTCCATGGAATGAACGCCACT
>JBDTAG010000011.1:0-2665 GCA_039924745.1 Rhodoferax sp. | reverse complement strand
CGGTCCAGGTTCGCCTTGAAACCGCCGTCGCATTCGGCGATCAATTGCAATGCAGCTTCCAGCCGTTGCGCGGTTGCGGGCAGCCACTGCTGCGGGTCGTTGCGGCGTAGCGCCCACAGCATGATGTCCAGGCTTTGTTCCAGCACCGCGCCATCCTGCAAAACCAGCACGGGCACCGTTCCCTTGGGTGAAGCGTCCAACAGGGCCGAGGGTTTGCGTGCCAGTACCACTTCGCGTAACTCACACGCCGTGTCGCTGGCCGCCAGTGCAAGCCGGGCGCGCATGGCGTAGGGACAGCGCCGAAACGAATACAGGATGGGGTAGGGCACCGTGGAGTCAGGCCCGTCAGGCATCACGCTGCGGCGCCAGGGTCGGTCGTGGTGACTTTTCGGGGTGGTGAAAGTACGGCGATATGCTCCGCCCCGCGTGCCTTGGCCAATTCCCACTGGCGCTGGCGTTCGCGGGCGCGGTTCTTTTGCACCTCGCTGGTGCCGGCGTGGCAGCGCGGGCAGCTCACACCCAACTCGAACAGGGGTGACTCCAATGCACCTTCTTCCAGTGGCATGCGGCAACCGCGGCACAGCTTGTGCGTGCCGGGTGTCAGACCATGGTCTACCGAAACACGCTCGTCAAACACAAAACAGGTGCCGTCCCATTGGCTTTGCTCGGGGGCCACGGTTTCCAGGTATTTGAGGATGCCGCCTTCCAGGTGGTAGACCTCGTCATATCCCTGCGCCCGCATATAAGCGGTAGATTTTTCGCAACGTATGCCACCGGTGCAAAACATGGCGACCTTGGGTTTCTTACCATTGGCGTTGGCGCGCAATGCGTCGGCTTGCGCGGCCCAGGCGGGCAGCTCAGAAAAGGTGCGGATGTGCGGATCAATCGCGCCCCTGAAGGTGCCAATGGCCACTTCGTAATCATTTCGGGTATCTACCACGACGACATCGGGGTCGGCAATCAGCGCATTCCAGTCTTCGGGCTTGACGTAGGTTCCGACGATGAGGTTAGGGTCCGTGCCCGGCACCCCCATGGTGACGATTTCGCGCTTGAGGCGCACCTTCATACGGTTGAACGGGGGGCGCTCGGCAAAAGACTCTTTGTGCTTCAGGTCAGCGAGCAATGGATCGCTGCGCAGGTACGCCAATACCGCGTGTACGTCATCCGGTGCACCGGCGATGGTGCTGTTGATGCCTTCGCGCGCCAAAAGAATGGTTCCTTTGACTCGGTGTTGTTCACAAAAAGCCTGCAAGGGGACCCTGCGCTCTTCAAAATTGGCCAATTCGACGAATTTGTAGAAGGCGGCGGTCAAATATAGTGGGTTGGACATGGGTATATTGTAAAAGCTGGCTCCTTTTTTGCTTTGTGTTCTGTTCCTTTCCGATAGATAAGGCACACTAATACCCGTGCATTGTTGCAACGACCAAGGTAAAACCCTCGCAGCTTTTGGCGAGGACTTGATTACATTGGTTACAGAGATACCCGCCCCACCACTAATCACTGACCCACACCACCATGCCCATAAATTACTCTCGACGCCACGCCATCAGCGCTTTGGCCATGACAGCAGCCGGTTCAAGTGTTTTGTTGCAAGGCTGCGATAGCGCTCCGTCAACGATCAAAATTGGGGTGGCCCAGCCACTCACTGGCAATCTTGCAGCCCTCGGACAGGATTTATTGAACGGCGTGAATTTGGCGGTCGGGGAGCTCAATAAGGAAGGGGTCCGCGTTAAGGGCAAGCTGGTGACCCTGGAAGTTGTCGCGATGGATGACAAGTCAGATGCGAACACTGGCAAAGAAGTAGCCCAAAAATTGGTGGATGCTGGCATCGTGGCGGTTATAGGCCACTTGAATTCGGGTGTGAGCATTGCAGCCGCCCCCATTTACGCCGAGCACAACATTGCGCAATTGGCAATTTCAACGAATCCCAAATATACACAGTTGGGTTTTCCCACAACCTTTCGGCTGGTCGCCAATGACACCTTGCAGGCGAAGGCCATTGGAAGCTTCTCGGCATCCAAGTTTCAAGCCACCAAATACGCAGTGGTTGATGACAACACACCGTACGGCAAAGATTTGGCAGCAGGCGCCATCCGGGAGCTGATCGCAGCCAAGAAGGAAATTACGCTGAAGCAATCCTTCGATGACAAGACCAAGGCTTTTGATGACTTGGCAGTAAAGCTCAAGGAGTTGGGCGTTGAAGTGGTTGTCACCACACTCAGCGATTTTCAAAATCTGGCGCTGTTGCAGGCGTTGAAGAAGATCGATTACACCAAGGTGTTTATGCTGGGTGGCGACACGATCAAGACCACCGACATGCTCAAGGGCGCAGGTATTGTCAACGGACTTTTTGCGACATCGCCCATTCTGGACGCAGACGAGTTTCCGTCTGGCAAGGCTTTCCTTGAGAAGTACCTGGCCAAATACAAGATTGCTCCCGCCTATGCGGGCCACTACACCTACGATGCCATGTATGTTCTTGCATCGGCAATTCGCCGCACCGATTCCGCAAAGCCGAAGGACATTGTGCAGGTACTGCGCAAGATCGACGGCTATGCGCCGGTCACGGGCACCATGCGCTGGGACGAAAACGGTGAGCAGCGCTATGGTGTGATTGGTGTGTATTCTGCTCGTCCCGCGCAGTGGGATTTGCAGGTCCGTTCAG
>JBDTAG010000010.1:0-4152 GCA_039924745.1 Rhodoferax sp. | reverse complement strand
GACCTGGGCGGCGGTACCTTCGACGTGTCGATCATTGAGATCGCCGACGTCGACGGCGAGAAGCAATTCGAAGTGTTGTCCACCAACGGCGACACCTTCTTGGGTGGTGAGGATTTTGACCAACGCGTTATCGATTACATCGTTACCGAGTTCAAAAAAGAACAAGGCGTCGACCTGACCAAAGATGTGCTGGCTTTGCAACGCCTGAAAGAAGCCGCTGAAAAGGCCAAGATTGAACTCTCTAGCAGCGCCCAAACTGACATCAACCTGCCTTACGTGACAGCGGATGCTTCGGGTCCTAAGCACTTGAACATCAAACTGACACGCGCCAAATTGGAAAGCTTGGTCGAAGAGTTGATCGAGCGCACTATTGCCCCCTGCCGCACGGCATTGAAGGATGCTGGCGTCTCGGCGTCTGATATCCATGATGTGATTTTGGTCGGCGGCATGACCCGTATGCCCAAGGTGCAAGAGAAGGTGAAGGAACTGTTTGGCAAAGAGCCCCGCAAGGATGTGAACCCTGATGAAGCAGTGGCCGTGGGTGCCGCTATTCAAGGCCAGGTCTTGTCTGGTGACCGCAAAGACGTGCTGCTGTTGGACGTTACACCTCTGAGTCTGGGCATCGAAACTATGGGCGGTGTCATGACAAAGATGATCACCAAGAACACGACCATCCCGACCAAGTTTGCACAAACTTTCTCGACTGCTGAAGATAACCAGCCAGCCGTGACAATCAAGGTGTTCCAGGGTGAACGCGAAATCGCAACTGGCAACAAAATGCTGGGCGAATTCAACTTGGAAGGTATTCCGCCAGCAGCCCGTGGAACACCACAGATCGAAGTATCGTTTGACATCGACGCTAACGGCATTTTGCACGTAGGCGCCAAAGACAAGGGTACTGGCAAGGAAAACAAGATCACCATTAAGGCCAACTCCGGCTTGTCAGAAGCAGAGATCCAGCAGATGGTGAAAGATGCCGAGCTGAACGCAGCAGACGACAAGAAGAAAGTTGAACTGGTTCAATCCAAGAACCAGGCTGACTCCAGCGTGCACAGCGTACGCAAGAGCCTGACCGAATACGGCGACAAGCTAGAAGCTGGCGAGAAATAAAAGATCGAAGCTGCGATCAAAGATCTGGAAGAAGCGATCAAGGGCGACGACAAGGCCGCGATTGACGAAAAGAACACTGCTTTGATGACCGCGAGCCAAAAGCTGGGCGAAAAAATGTATGCAGACATGCAAGCCAAGCAACCTGCGGATGGTTCACAGCCAGACGGCGGCGAACAGGCGCATGCCGGGGGTGGCGCATCATCTGCCCAAGCAGCGGACGACAACGTAGTAGACGCTGAAGTCAAGGAAGTCAAAAAGGGCTAAACCACACGCAACCAGCGTGCTGATTTGGCGCGCCGCGCCCGAAAGATTCACCAGGAATCGTCGGCGCGGCGTTTTGCATCAAGTTTGCGCAACGATTTAGAGACCAACACTGTCTGGCAACCATGGCTACTAAAAGAGACTTTTACGAAATTCTGGGTGTTCCAAAAAACGCCTCTGACGAAGACATCAAGAAGTCTTATCGCAAACTTGCGATGAAACACCACCCCGACCGCAACCAGGGTGACTCTGGCAAAGCGGCAGAAGACAAATTCAAGGAAGCCAAAGAAGCCTACGAGATGCTGTCTGACCCGCAAAAGCGTGCAGCGTACGACCAGCATGGACATGCTGGCGTAGACCCCAACATGCGCGGTGCCGGTGGTGAAGGCTACGGTGGTTTTGCCGAAGCCTTTGGCGATATTTTTGGTGACATGTTTGGCCAGCAACGTGGCGGTCGACCCGGCGCGGGAGGACGTCAAGTTTTTCGTGGCAGCGACCTAAGTTACGCGATGGAGGTGACGCTCGAAGAAGCGGCCCGTGGCAAAGACGCGCAGATCCGGATCCCCAGTTGGGATGCCTGTGAAGTTTGCAAAGGCAATGGGGCCAAGCCGGGTACACAAGTCAAGACCTGCGGCACGTGCAGCGGGTCGGGGTCTGTGCAAATGCGCCAGGGTTTCTTCAGCGTACAGCAGACCTGCCCCACGTGCCGCGGCACCGGTAAGGTGATTCCAGAGCCCTGTGTGGCCTGTCATGGTCAAGGCCGCGTTAAAAAGCAAAAAACGTTGGAAGTCAAAATTCCGGCGGGCATCGACGGGGGTATGCGTATTCGCAGCACTGGCAATGGAGAACCAGGGACGAACGGGGGCCCACCCGGAGATCTGTACATCGAAATCCGCATGAAGAAACACGACATCTTCGAACGCGAAGGTGACGACCTGCATTGCTCCGTCCCCATAAGCATGGCAACTGCTGCGTTGGGTGGTGAAATCGACGTGCCCACACTGGCAGGCAAGGCCGCGATTGATATCCCCGAAGGCACCCAAACCGGCAAGCAGTTCCGCTTGCGAGGCAAAGGCATCAAGGGCGTGCGTGCTAGCTACCCTGGTGATTTGTATTGCCACATAGCGGTTGAAACACCCGTCAAACTCAGCGAGCACCAGCGCCGATTGTTGCGTGAGCTGGACGATTCCCTTAAAAAAGGTGGCAACAAGCATTCACCATCCGGCGATAGCTGGACCGACAGGTTGAAGAGTTTTTTTAGTTGACCCAGATCAATCATCGCGTATCGCGTTGACACCAAACATGCCGCCAGATCTATAAAAGGATTCGGCGGCATTTTTCTTGGCTACGGTGGTTGAGGAACGCTCGCCTGGAGCTATGCAATGGGTGTAAACATCACTTTTTTGGGCGGCGCCAACACCGTCACCGGATCAAAATACCTGGTGCAGCACGACGGACATAACTTGCTCGTGGATTGCGGCCTGTTTCAAGGATACAAACAGCTCCGTCTGCGCAATTGGGCGCCGTTGCCGATAGCAGCCGATGCCGTCGATGCGGTGGTCCTGACCCATGCCCATCTGGACCATAGTGGCTACGTCCCTCTTATTGTCAAAGAGGGTTTCACCGGCAAGGTCTACGCAACGCCTGGAACGCAAGATTTGTGCAAAATTCTGCTCCCAGACAGTGGCCATATTCAAGAAGAAGACGCGGCCTTTGCCAACCGCCACGGCTTCTCGAAACACGCACCGGCATTGCCCTTGTATACGCGGCAAGATGCACTCGATTGTCTGCCCCACATCAAGGCAGTGGAAATGGGGAAAACTTTTCAACCTATTCCCGGCTGGCGGGTAACGTTTAGCTACGCCGGTCACATCCTCGGAGCGGCTAGCGTCTTACTCGAAGTAGCGGGTCGAAGGATTCTTTTTTCAGGTGATCTGGGGCGACCCGATGACTCCATCATGTTGCCGCCACAGCGACCGCCAGTCGCCGACACGGTGTTGATTGAATCGACCTATGGCGACCGCCAGCACCCCGTCGAAAACCTGAACGCGGAGCTGGGGGATGCCTTGCAAAAACTAGCCGCACGCGGCGGAGTTGCGGTTGTACCCGTGTTCGCCGTCGGGCGCGCCCAAGCAGTGCTCTATGCCATTGCGCAACTCAAGGCGAGTGGACAGTTGCCCCATGGACTACCCATTTTTTTGGACAGCCCCATGGCAGTTCACACAACGAACCTGTTTGAACACCACATTGGCGAACACCGATTGAGCCTGCATGATGCCCATGCGCTAGCAAAAGGTGCAACCATGGTCAACAGCACGGATGAGTCAAAGGCGTTAGCCGCACGCCATGGCCCGATGGTTATCTTGTCCGCCAGCGGTATGGCCACAGGCGGCCGCGTGCTGCACCATTTAGAGCAACGCCTGGGCAACGCACGCAATATGGTGATTCTGACTGGCTACCAAGCACCGGGTACAAGAGGGTCAACATTGGCCAGTGGCGCCAGAACAGTGCGCATCCACGGCCACGATATCGAAGTCAATGCCGAAATTGTGCAATTGCAGTCGGCGTCGGCCCACGCGGACGCGGGGCAACTACTGCACTGGTTGCGTGACATGCCCAAACAACCCGATCAGGTCTACGTTGTGCATGGTGATTTGTCAGCTTCTGATGCCTTACGAACGCGCATTGAACACGAACTGGGCTGGCGCGCGCTGGTCCCAGAACACGGCTCAACTTGGCCGTGTTAAATGTGGTCTAGTCCGCGACCCGATGCAATACCGG
>JBDTAG010000009.1:0-4492 GCA_039924745.1 Rhodoferax sp. | reverse complement strand
GTTCAAAACCCCGTGCGTGTCGTTGTTGTTGAGTGCCCAGACTTCGCCTACGCGCATATGGAATGCTTTCCCGCCTGCAATCATCGTGGCCTGTGGATTCGTAACGATGGGGAAGTGGATGCGAATGGTTTTCTCAAAGTATTCGCCGTTGTCAATGTGGATCGGTACCGCTCCATTGGGTTGGAGTTTCGCAAACAAACAGCGCAATGGCTGAGCCTTCAGCAACTGATGAATCAATTGTGTGGTGAACGGTAGAGATGCCGTGACTTCACGGTCTTCAATGGGCAGCGCCCCTTCGACGGGAGCATGCCCGCGCAAGAAGATTGCTTCGGCCTGCACATGCACGCCAACCCGACCACCTCGGGAGCCCCAGAGTTGACAATCTATCGAATGGAACTCGTCGATGAGTCGTTGCGTGTCGTAAATGACTGGCAATTTAAGACAAGAACCAATGAGCGCTTGCTTATCGAGTTTAGGGTAGGCGGAGAGGTCAGGCATGTGTGACGAGGTTGGAAGTCCGAGTCGATTGTAAATGTCTACCTTCAAAGCCTATGATCGCAAATATATACGTCGGAACTAGACATCCATCAGTAAGTTCAGCAAGGTGGATACATCTACTTTCAGCTCAGACGTTTCTGGCCGGAGGACTATTGAGGCGTTCTGCGGTGGCTCGTAGGGACTATTGATTCCTGTCATGTTGGGCAATTGCCCCGTGCGGGCTTTTTTGTAGAGGCCTTTGGGGTCACGCATTTCACACGTTTCCAGTGGTGTGTCAACAAACACCTCAATGAAGCTGTCTTCTCCAATGAGGTGTCGTGCCATATCTCGCTCGGCCCTGAATGGGCTTATGAAGGCGGTCATCACTATCAAGCCTGCATCCATCATCAGTTTTGCAACCTCTGCTACACGGCGTATGTTTTCCACCCGGTCTGCATCGGTAAAGCCCAAGTCTTTGTTAATCCCTTGCCGAAGGTTGTCCCCATCCAAGATGTAGGTGCGCTTGCCTTGGGCGTGCAATTCCTTTTCTAGAGCGTTGGCGATAGTTGATTTTCCGGAGCCTGAGAGGCCAGTGAACCAGATAACCTTACCCCTGTGACCATTTAGGTGCTCGCGGTCTTGCCGGGTGATGCTTAGGGCTTGTCGATGCACGTTTTGTGCGCGGCGTAGGTTATGGTTAATGAGTCCGGCCGCCACAGTGGCTTGTGTAAAACGGTCTACTAAAATGAACCCACCCAGAGGGTGGGACTTCTCAAAAGCGTCAAACACAACTGCTTTGCTGAGCGCAAGGTTGCATACAGCGATCTCGTTGAGCTCCAATTGCCGACTGGACTCCAGTGCAAGCGTATTTACATTCACACAATGTTTAATGGTGGTGATAGTGGCACCTGCCCACTGGGTGGCAAGCTTGATCTCATAGTTGCGGCCTATCAGGCCGGGGTCTTGTTGCATCCAGATGAGAGTGGCCTCAAACTGATCGGTCATTTCTAGAGGGGTTTCGGCCGCTGCAAATACATCCCCGCGCGAGGCGTCGACTTCGCGATCCAGTACCAATGTAATGGCGTCACCCAAACTGGCTGCGGGGAGGTCACCATCAAAGGTTACCAAGCGTTTCACTTTAGCTACCTGTCCCGACGCGGTGACACGCACTTCCTCACCTACCGCTATACGACCGTTGATGACGGTACCGCTGAACCCCCGAAAATCTGCATTGGATCGATTGACCCATTGCACGGGAAATACAAAGCATCCGTTAGAGGGGCGAGTGGACTTTACCGTTTCGAGGTAAGCCACCAGGGTAGGGCCGGAATACCAAGGAGTTCGTCCCGAACGCGAAACGATGTTATCGCCTTGCAGGGCTGAGACCGGGATCGCCGTAATGCTTTCAAATTGTGGTGTGTGCGCCAAAGATCTGAAATCGTCTTCAATTCGGTTGAACACATCGGTATCAAACCCTACAAGGTCCATCTTATTGATGGCCAAAGCCACATGGCGAATACCCATAAGCGAAGCCAGGTAGGCATGCCGTCGTGTCTGAGTTGATACGCCCTTGCGTGCGTCGATTAAAACTACTGCCACATCGGCGGTTGAGGCGCCCGTGACCATATTGCGGGTGTATTGCTCATGTCCGGGTGTGTCGGCCACAATAAACCGGCGCCGTGGAGTAGAGAAAAAACGATAGGCCACATCGATGGTGATACCTTGTTCGCGTTCTGCGGCCAAGCCGTCAACAAGCAGGGCGAAGTCGATACCGTTACCTTGGGTGCCATAGCGTTTCGAGTCTGTTGTCAGTGTGGCCAGTTGGTCGTCCAGGATTTGTTGCGACTCCCACAGAAGGCGACCGATGAGCGTGCTTTTGCCGTCATCCACGCTGCCACAGGTTATGAAGCGCAACAGGTCTTGGTGGACTTGTCCGGCCAGCCATTCATCCACCGAAGTTGTCTTGGGGCGTTGTGGTGACGGTGGTGCAGGACCGATTTTTTTAGTGCGGGCCATCAGAAATAGCCTTCCTGTTTTTTTGTTTCCATGGAGCTTTCGCCGTCGCTATCAATTTTGCGCCCCTGGCGTTCGGATTGGCGCGCATTGATGAGCTCTAACAGGATGTCTTCGAGGGTTTCCGCATCGGATTCGATGGCACCCGTAAGCGGATAACAACCTAGGGTGCGAAACCGTACTTTCTTGATCTGTATTTCTTCCCCGGGCAACAAGCGACAGCGCTCATCGTCTATGACCATGATCATCCCAGGTCTGACCACTACCGGCCGAGGCTTAGCGAAGTAGAGCGGCACCACGGGGATGTTTTCTTGGTAGATGTATTGCCAGATATCGACCTCAGTCCAATTGGAAAGCGGAAACACCCGGATGCTTTCACCTGGTTTTTTACGGGTGTTGTACAGGTTCCAGAGCTCTGGACGTTGATTCTTCGGATCCCAGCGGTGGGTAGCGGTGCGGAATGAAAATACACGCTCCTTGGCGCGGGACTTTTCTTCGTCACGACGGGCACCGCCAAAGACGATATCAAATTTGTGGTGATCCAAAGCTTGCTTTAGTCCCTCAGTTTTGGTGATGTCTGTGTGCAGCACGGATCCGTGGTCGAAAGGGCTAATATTTTTCTCAACGGCTTCCGGGTTGGTATGGACCAACATGTTCACCCCGCTTTCGCGGGCTACAAAGTCCCTAAACACATACATTTCTTGGAATTTCCAGCGCGTGTCTATGTGCAGCAATGGGAATGGGAGTGGTGCTGGGTAAAAAGCTTTCCGTGCCAAGCGCAGCATCACCCCACTGTCTTTTCCGATGGAGTACATCATCACCGGGTTCTGTGCTTCGGCCACGGCCTCGCGGATGATGTGAATACTTTCGGCCTCCAGGCGCTTTAAGTGTGGCGAAGCAGCCAGCTCAGAGCGCGGCTTTTGGTTCCAACTCAGGCTTGCCGACAAAGTAGGTCGGTAGACTTGTGGACAGAGTCGGATATGCGTCGTACTCGGCAATTCGTACAGCGCCGCGGACAACGCACCGTGCGGAAACACAGCGATGGGCTTTCCAATGTGCTGCTGCAGGGCGATCAGGGCTTGCTGAATCACTTTGTCTTCTAGATTACGAAGTGGTACCCAGATGCGCGCACCCCGAGCGTCGTTCGCGTGTAGACAAGGTTTTCCGTTGGGGAAAGGACTCAACTGTGCGAACAAAATGCGATCACGACGCTTGCGCGCCAGATCGATAGCCCAATCCAACACCAAGCGGTTGGGAGGCTTGGCATGCGCGTCCAACAGATCGCCCTGCGCCAGCGCATGGGGCAAAAAAGCCAGCGCATTCAGGCGTCGCTCAGCTGTGCGCTTGGTCCCTAAATTTTCGCAATTCTTTAGATGTGCAAAAGCCAGTTCGGTGTCCCAGACCCGCTCTTGGTCCAAACCCAGAAAAGTCGGCAGATTTTTTGTCGCAATGTGTTTCATTTGAATTAATTTCAACGAAATCGCATGTTATCGGGCATTCTATTTTTAGAAATAGTATGAAATGACGTTATGCGACATTTTGACTTGATTATCTTTGGGCTTGAGATAGCCTAAGCGGCGTTGCGGTTCGACAACTGGCGTTGAACCCATTTTGGTTGCCGGGTTTTGAATGGAGTTGCCCAGCCATTTTTGAAAAAAGATGGCAGTTAGGCGTTGCTATCGTTCTGATGAAGTTCCAAATTGGGGGGAGTGGACGCAATTGCTTTGCCGTCTCCAATGATTCCAAATGAAACTGAGAGGGACGACTTTTGCGTCATCGATCAGCTAACGTTGTACCAATGTAACAGCATGGTTACTTTGGCTGAAGACCCTTATTTACAAAACCTTTACATGCTTTTTAACATGTGGAACGGATGTTATTTTTCGAACGGGTCCAATTCTTGCTGGATTGTGTCCGTCAGGTAAATTAACTGATGAAACTGTAAGTGGGTTCGCACCATTTCGGGGAAAGCGCTTTACCGAGTTGCTGATACCGGGGTGTG
>JBDTAG010000008.1:0-7274 GCA_039924745.1 Rhodoferax sp. | reverse complement strand
GCCGACGGGCAACCGGTGGGCAGTCGCACCTTGTCGCGTGCCTCTGGCTTGGAATTGTCGCCAGCGACCATCCGCAATGTGATGTCGGATCTGGAGGAATTGGGGCTCATCGTCAGCCCACACACTTCGGCCGGTCGGATTCCTACTGCGCGTGGCTACCGGGTGTTCGTCGACACCATGTTGACCGTGCAGCCCCATCAATATGGCTCCCACATTTTGGCACCAGACCAGCCGCAAAAGGTTATTTCCAATGCGGCCAATCTGTTGTCCAGCCTGTCACAGTTTGTGGGTGTAGTTATCGCCCCGCGCCGCACCTCGGTGTTTCGCCACATAGAGTTCTTGCGACTATCCGAGCGGCGCCTGTTGGTAATCATCGTCTCCCCAGACGGCGATGTGCAAAACCGCGTCATCTTCACCGAACAGGATTATTCGCAATCCCAATTGGTGGAAGCGTCCAACTTCTTGAACAGCCAGTACGTCGGCATGGATATGGAGCACGTGCGCGAGCGCCTGAAAGGCGAGGTGGAGTCGCTGCGCACCGAAATTGCAGCACTCATGCAGGCCGCGGTAACTGTCAGTTCAGAAGCCATCACCGAGACGCAAGATGAGGTCGTCATATCCGGTGAGCGCAATCTGCTTTCGGTGTCCGATTTTTCCAGCGATATGAGCCACCTGCGCCGCGCGTTTGATTTATTTGAGCAAAAGACCCAACTGATGCGGCTGATGGACGTCGCGGGTCAGGCCGAAGGCGTACGCATTTTCATCGGTGGCGAAAGTCAGGTGGTGCCTTTTGAAGACTTGTCTATCGTCAGCAGCCCTTACGAGGTGGATGGCAAGATCGTCGGCACGCTGGGTGTGATTGGCCCCACCCGCATGGCCTATGACCGCATGATTCAGATTGTGGACATTACGTCCAAATTGGTAAGTAATGCGTTGAGCCACCACAAGTAAATCAGCCTCTATCCCTCGTGGAATAAGGCTATTCAGCTATGAAATGCATAGCTATTGGTGAGTTGAGCATTCGACACCAACTGCTTAATCACTAATGTCGAGTGAAATTGCCTTCGCCAACATGAGTGAAGGCAGCATGGTGGAAATCGCGGCGTACACAATCAATCCGCCAAAAAGCGCGTCGCTGATGCCATAGCGTTCGTACAAAATTCCAGCCAACACCAGTGTAAAAATAAGGGTAGGGGCGAGCGCTACAGCGATGCGAACGCCACTCTTGACGCTGTCCTTGTGCACCACTACGCGTTGCAGGGTAATAAAGGCGATCCGAATGGGTATGACAGCTGCGGACACGGCAAGTCCAATCCACAGCGAGTTCCATTGCAACGCACCCTGTGGCACGCTCATTCCGCTATAGAAGAAATAGAAGGGCACAAAAAAGGACGCAAACAATTTGACTGCGTGCAAATTTTGCTCGGAGGCTATGGAGGGCAGTCTGTCGCGCAACAGGCGCGCTGATATTCCGGTCAAAAACGCGCCCACGAGGTAATAGACCCCAATTTGCTTGGTCAGGTAGGCGGCAATAAGGCCGACCATGATGAGCAAGGAAAACTCAGATCCCGCTGCATGCGGAATGACGAAGCGCCCCAGCCCAATGAGCAGGAATGGCAGGCCAACCGCAATGATCAACAACACGCCAGACGACTGTGCAAGCGTTGTATAGGATTCTGATTTAAGAATCACAAATAGCAGCAGCAATGCCAGCAGTTCTCCGGCGATGGCTTTACTGGTAACCCAGAATTTTTCGTTTTCATTGATACCGAGACGCGACAAAGATTCGAGAATGAAACCGGTGGACGGAGTCAGAATGGCCAGCCCTAAAAGTGCTGCAACTTGCCAAGAGAAGTCGAAATAACGGATGACGCCCCAACTGAAGGCAACCAAGACAAGCGTGCGCAAGAGCAGGTGGATTGTCAAATGCAACACGCCCTTGCGTAGATCATTGACATTGACCTCCAGTCCGGCAAACAGGAACAGGGACGAGATGCCCAAAGTAGAAAATAGGCCCAGGGTACTGTCATGCAAGTATTCATTGCTGATCAATGCAATACCGATACCCAGCGCGAAGCAGGTCAGCGGTGCAGGAATCCGATACTTTTGAAGCGCCCTGGGTACGACAAGCAATACAAAAATTGCGGTCAGATAGACAAGTTGTGAGGTAATTTCTGGTATTTGCACTCGAAAAGGCTTTCAATTTCTGCACGTCAGCGAGCGTCAATGCTTCTTGGTCAAGGTATTTACTCAATGAGGTCTGCGCTAAGCATCCTCAGTCGCGCGAGTATTACAGACTTTTACGAAGCAACTGTGCGCCGAAATCCGTACGTGGCGCAGGGCTGAACGGTCAAACAGCAATCTTGTGAAGCTTAGCGCTTGTGGGTCGTCACCAACCCGTTCAACAGACGGTACAGCACAAACAGCAAAATGAAGGGGACGACGATCGTTTGCATCAGGAAAAGTACGATCAGGTTGATCATCCGCTCGGCAGTTTGCTCTGCGATCGCGCGAATACCTTCAAACTTGGCTTGTACGCGGTTTGCCGAAACATCGAAAGCCTCTGATACCTTGTCCTTCGCCACAATGACGGCATCTTTCGCGCCCGTCAGGGCGTCCATAGCCCCTGAAAAAACACCTCTTTCTGCTGGCGCTGCCACCGGTTTACTGCTGGCTTGCGCCGAAGCGCTTGGGCTTGGTATCGCAGAGGGTTTGGTGACTTTTGCTGCTGGCTGCGAGGCCACCTCCGCGTTCAGGTCCTTGAGCGCTGTGCTGGTTTGGTCCAGTGCCAACAGACTGGCTTGGTAGTCAGAAGCCGAAAACTTGTCGTACACGTAGGCGCTGCCGATCAACGTGACGGGCATTACCAAACGCAAAAATATCAGCACGACCAGCAGACGTGATAGTCCCTCAGGTGCTCTATTGAGCCAATACAGCCACGCCCAAGCCAACGCTACGCCGGTTACAACAGCAGACACAACCCAAGTGGAGGCGACGGACAGCAACAGCTTTTGAATACCAAAAGCTACGCTGGCCAATAACATGATGGACGAGAACTGCTCTACCAGGTCATTGATGGGATCGAGTACCTGGCCCAGAGTCAATGTGATACCCACGCCCAGTGGGTGGATGACGACTTCAGTGCCTTGGACTACGGAGATAACCGCGTTGAGTGCCCTTGCCGAAGCAAAGCTCACCAAAGATCTTTTGAGGCCAGAGTCAACTTGCGCATTGGCCATGTCGCCGATATCTTTGGACCAGCTCAGCCCAATAAAAAGCAATACCAGTGCAATTGTTGCTAGCTTTAAAAGGGAATATGTCTCGAAAAATCTTGCGCGGTCTTTGTTCAGCGTCTGCATGGGTACTCCAGATGGACTTGCGATGATTGTGCAGGACAAGTCGACAACGGACTTTGAGGCGCGACATGCGGCAGAGCGCGCAAAGTTATTAGAGGCTGGTTTGCGGAGAGGTTATGCATAAAAAATGCCTATAGCCCTCGTCAAATGTGATTGTGTAGCTATAAAATATGTAGCGTGTGGTAGATGACCCACGCTCTGCCAAGGCATCCCGGTTTGGGCCACTACAATCACCGCCTGTGTGGGGCGTTAGCTCAGTTGGTTAGAGCAGAGGACTCATAATCCTTTGGTCGAGTGTTCAAGTCACTCACGCCCTACCATTTCATACGAGGTGAATGTTCAAAGCCTGCAAACTTTTCAGCTTGCAGGCTTTTTGCATGATGGGCGTAGCGTGTTTGCGCTCAGTTCAGCAACTGGATGATTTCAGTCTTCCCAACTTCCTGTGCCAGGGCCAGCGCAGTTTTCCCATCCAGGCTGGTGTATTTGTCGACGCCACGCCCTGCAACAAATAAGGCAACGGCCAGTTGGTCTGCCCGGCGAATGGCGGAGAAGAATTGGCCATGGTCAAAGTATTGCAAACCCATTGCCGTCAGTTGTTTGCGCGCTTCCAATTCCGGCCATTGCCCCAGTGTGTTGGTTACTGGGGTGTCAATCACTGGAGGTGAAGTCAAAGAACCAGTGGCACGGGGTATCGGCAGGGTATGGATCATCTCCTCCTGCACATCCGGGGATGGCGCTGGTAAGGGCTCAGGGATATAGCCTTTGCGGCGCAATTCCCGGTTGGCATCCAGCAGCAATTCAATATGCGCAAAAACTTCGTACCGCGAAAACGGCTTCTTCATGAAAAGGTCGGCGCCGATTTTGTTGGCGTAAAACTGCTCGGTTGCGTGTTCGTTACCACTGATCATGACAACTGGAATTTGCTGGGTCGCAGGGTCTTTGCGGATCACGCGCAGCGCGCCAAAACCATTCATGCCCGGCAGGACAATATCCAAAAAAATCAGATCAGGTTTCACCTCGGGCAGCATCGCCAGCCCTTGTTCGGCATCGCCCGCGTCCCGCGTGACATAGCCCGCTGACCGTAGAATTTTGCGCAGCGCGGCGACTACAGTGGGTGAATCATCAATGATGAGTGCGCAGGCGCCTTGGCGTGCATTTTTGCGTTTACGCAGGCGTCTTTCAATGGCTGTTAGTACCGGCGATGGCTGGGCTGCATCTTGCGCTGGCGTGCCAGGCTCTTTCTTGGTCAGAACTTTAAATCGGTCAAAGAAACTCATTGCACTGCCTTATGGATAGGGACTGCGTAGCGGGGCCGGCAATTATTTGGGTAATGAAATCAGTGCAATTTTCCCAGATAAGTTTCTGAAAACAGTGATTTGCGGAATTCCATTTCGTCGGGTTGGTGATCGTGCAGTGCCAAACGTTCTAGTTCATAGGCGGGCATGGGCATGGAGAACAGAAAACCCTGTAACTCATTGCAACCCATGGCGACTAGCAAATCGCGCTGGCCCGGTGTTTCCACGCCTTCGGCAACTACGCGTAGATTCAGTGCGGTCGCCAAATTGACGATGGATTGGGCGATGGATCTTGCATCTTCGCTCTCTTCCAAGTCGGATACAAAGGCTCGGTCGATTTTGACTTCGCGGGCCGGCAGTTTGCGCAGGGCCGCAAGGCTGGAGTAGCCGGTGCCAAAATCGTCAATGGATACGTGGAACCCGGCGTTACGCATCTTTTCAAACGTTTGTTGCGTAACCTTGGTGTCTTCCATCGCCACCGATTCCGTGATTTCGCAAGTGAATCGCTCGGGCTGTAGGCCATTGCGTTGCAAGGCGGCTTCAATTCGATTGACGAGGTCGTCCTCGCGCATTTGATAGCCCGATATGTTGACGGCTACCCGCATGCGCAGACCTTGTTCGCGCCAACGAGCGGCCTTGCGGCAAGCCTCCTCTATCACCCAATGTCCGATCGGACCAATCAACCCAAATTGCTCGGCCAAAGGGATGAAGACTACAGGGCTAATCAGGCCACGATCCGGATGGTGCCAGCGCAGCAATGCCTCTGCTCCGGTGACCTGCAGACTGATGGCGTCGATTTTGGGTTGGAAATACAACTCGAATTGCCCTTTCTCCAGGGCGCTGCGCAGGTCGTTGAACAGCAAGGCTTGTTCGCGCACTTCTACACCCATTTTTGGGTCATACAGGCAAAAATCGCTACCCCCATTGAGCTTGACGCTGCGCATGGCCAACGCCGCATTGCCCAGCAGTTTGCTGACCGCACCGTGGTCCGGGTACACGGCAATGCCAATGGAGCACGTCAACTGGGCGCGGGTGGCCTCAAACGTAAAAGGCACCGCCAAAGCATCGGAGACCCGCTGTGCAGAAGCGTGCGCGCTATCCTGGTCGCCGTTGACGATCAGTGCAAATTCGCCTACGGCGATATGGCATGCCTGTGTTTTGGTTCCATCACACAGAGCCAGACGACGCGATACTTCCTTGAGTAGTCGGTCACCCGTATCGTTGCCAAAGGCTTCGTTGAGCAAAACGAAATTGTCCACGGCTACATACAAGACCCCGAATGGACCGGCACCGCGGTCAGCTTTCAGTGATTTTTTTGTCAGGGCAGCGTCAAAGTATGCGCGCGTCAGCATGCCTGGCATGGCATCGCTGGACACTTTGGTCGACATTTGTTGTGACAGATCGTCCAGCTCTTGGGCAAGCTGCAGTCTGCTTTGTCGTTCACGCCAAAAGAGGCCGCACATGGCTGTGCTCAAGAGCACGCTGGCTGCAGCAATGGCGGACCAGGTGTTCATTTAGGTCGGGTTATGAATGGCGTTGCGCGAAAAGTGCACGACACATCATAGCCAGTTTCAGGCCGCTTTCCGGATCATTTACGGCTTCAAACTTGAGCGTCGGTGGTTTGGCGTGCTTCCAGTTGCGCGCGCGAGCTGGCGTTGATAACGCGCAGTTCGGCTAATGTTTCTTCGATGTGCGCACGCTTTTTTTCCAGCTCGGCTATCTCGTTGTCTGTGCGTTCAATGACGTAGATCAACTGTTGGCCTCGGCCTTGGCCATGGTCACCGTACAGGTCCAAGTAGCGCTTGATCTCGGAGAGCGGTGAACCAATAGCCTTGGCACGCAAAATCAATGCAAGCCGCGCACGATCCTTGCGCGTATAGACCCTTGCGCCGTTGATGCGCCTAGGGGCCAGAAGCCCCTTGTCTTCATAGAAACGCAAGGCTCGCAGCGTGATACCAAACTCTCGGCATAGCTCGGTGATGCCAAAGAGTTCGGTGGTTGCTTCGTCACGGTGGGAGTCGACGAAGGCCTGCGCGTCGTTTGCGGCCATGGATCAGATGACGCGTTGCAGGCGCATGGCCACGCCCATGTCCCCAGAGACCTTGAGCTTGCCGGCCATGAAGCCGGTGGTGGGTTCCAGGTCGCCACTGAGCAGTGCATTCAGGTTTTCCAGCGTGATGCCCACAGTGCAGTCGCTGTCCACGTTGTCGTTGGTCACTGTATTGGGAGTGGAAACGCCGTCGATGCGAATCACACCATCGGCGCCGCAGTCGAACTTCAGTGTGGCGGCCAGGCCGCTGTCGCTGCCCACTTTGGTACGGATGGCTTGGGTGCAGGCTTCGATGTTCATGTTTGTCCTCGGGGTTGGTAGTGGGTACTTTCGAATGTTAGCGGTCGAATGTGACGTTTACATTAGTAAAAACACCTATACGTTATTTGGTTGACGTTAACGTCACCATGGCATGTAATGCACTTATTCCCATCCAAGGACTTTTTTGATGCCTGCCATTCGTTCCAAGATCAAGCCCACCTCTGATGCCTTTGCCGCCAATGCCCAACGCATGCAAGGTCTGCTGGATGCCGTGCAGCGCCTGGAGGGCTTGGTGATTGCTGAGTCCGAATC
>JBDTAG010000007.1:0-4640 GCA_039924745.1 Rhodoferax sp. | reverse complement strand
GTACAGGGCTGCAGACGAAATAACCATTACCGCAGGCGCCACGCAGGCCATCATCACCGCCATTCTGGCTATCGTCCACCCCGGTGACGAAGTCATCGTGCTGGAGCCCTGCTATGACAGCTATGTGCCCAACATCGAACTTGCGGGTGGCAATGCAGTGCGCGTTTCACTAACGCCCGGAACCTTCAGGCCCGACTTCGACCGCATTGCCGCAGCCATCACGCCCAAGACGCGCGCCATCATCATCAACAGCCCGCATAACCCCAGCGCCACGGTATGGACGCGGCAGGACATGTTGCGTCTGGAAGAAATATTGGCACCCACCAACGTGCTGTTAATCAGCGACGAGGTCTATGAGCACATGGTGTTTGACGGCGCGCCGCATGAGAGCGCGGCACGCTTTCCCGGCTTGGCCGAGCGCGCGTTCATCGTTTCCAGCTTTGGCAAGACGTACCACGTGACCGGCTGGAAGGTTGGCTATGTCGCGGCGCCTGCTACGTTGATGGCCGAGTTTCGCAAGGTACACCAGTACAACGTGTTCACCGTCAACACGCCGGTGCAATACGGCCTGGCAGCCTACATGGCAAACCCCGCGCCATACCTCGACTTGCCCGCCTTTTACCAGCGCAAGCGCGACCTCTTCCGCGCCGGGCTGGCCAACACGCGCCTGCGCCTGCTGCCGTCGGAGGGAAGCTATTTTCAGTGCGTGGACATCTCTGAAGTCAGCGACTTGGGTGAGGCCGATTTTTGCCAATGGCTAACAGCTGAGATCGGCGTGGCGGCCATCCCGCTGTCGGCGTTTTACGGCAATGGTTTCGACCAACGCGTGGTGCGCTTCTGCTTTGCAAAGCAGGACTCCACACTGGTTGTGGCACTAGAGCGCCTCAAGGCCCTGTGATAAAAAATTTATGAAAAATCCGGCTCTAGCCCTCGTCGGATATGATTTAGTAGCTATCAACAATATAGCAAATAGGTTGCGCAACCAGGCGCCACTTCAAGGCGCCGTCAACCCCCACCAGCTCGGCAGCAAGTCGCGGTAGCGGCTTTGCCGATAGCGGTCATCCAGCAGCAGCACAGCGCCAGTATCGGTCTGCGTGCGGATCACACGCCCGGCCGCTTGCACCACCTTTTGCATACCGGGGAACAAATAGGTGTAGTCGTAACCTCGCCCAAACATGGCTTGCATGCGTTCGCAAATGGCTTTGTTCAATGCATCAAATTGCGGGAGCCCCAACGTGGCGATGAAGGCGCCGATGAGGCGCTTGCCCGGCAGGTCAACCCCTTCGCCAAACACGCCGCCCAACACGGCAAAACCAATTCCCTGGCCACGCACATCAAACTGCTGCAGAAAGACGTGGCGCGCAGCCTCGCCCATCTGGCGCTGTTGCGCCCACACCGGCAGGCTGGGGTGGCGAGCTTGCAAACGCGCCAGCGCTAGCTCCAGGTAGTCAAAGCTGCTGAAGAAGGCCAGGTAGTTGCCGCTCAGTTGTGCATACTGCTGGGCCATGGTGTCGACCAGCGCATCCAAGGTGGCCAACCTGTCGTCGCGGCGGGTTGACAGGGCATGCACACTGACCGTCAGTTGCGCGGGGTCGAACGGGCATGGCACGTCCATGGCCTGTGTGGTGTCGGCCAAACCCAGCAGGTTGATGTAGTAGTCGGCCGGGTTCAGTGTGGCGGAGAACAGCACCAACGAATCCGCAGCTTCCAGGCGGGTGCGGATGAAGTGGGCGGGAACGATGTTGCGCAGCGCCAGCGTGCCTTCGTCGCCAGCAGGCAATGCCTTTTCTTCTGTCGATATCGCCACGTCCAGCTCGCACAGCGAATATTCGCCAAACTCTTCGGCCAGCGTCGCAAAGGCCAAGGTCTTGAAGAAGAAAGACAGCCAGGCACCCTGCGTGTCGGCCGCATGTTCATTGAGGTATTCGCCCACGGCGCTGTTAAAGCGCTGCAGGCTGCGCAGCCATGCCTCGGGCACCTCGTTCAGCAAGCTCCACGGGGTGGCCGGTTCGTTGCGTTGGGTTGCGGCCACCAGCAGGTCCCACTGGTTCAAAACCTCGTCTGCGGGTTTGCGCAGCAGGTTGGGCAGATCGGCGCGCACCGCTACCGTTTCGCCACGCGCCAGGTCCGCGCTGTACATGCTGCAAGCACGGCTATAAAGGTTGTGCGCCTCGTCCACCAACACGCTGATGCGCCAAGCATTGCCCGTGGTCAGCGCGTAGAGCATGGCGCTGCGGTCGAAGTAGTAGTTGTAGTCGCCCACCACCACGTCGGCCCAGCGCACCATCTCGTGCCCCAGGTAGTAAGGGCAGACCGCGTGCTCCAGCGCCACGGTGCGCAGACTGGCCTGGTCCAGCCAACCCTGCTGCGCAGCGGCCCGCCGGGCTTGCGGCAAACGGTCGTAGAAGCCGTTGGCCAGCGGGCACGAATGACCGTGGCAGGCCTTGTCTTTGTGCTCACACGATTTGTCTTTGGCCACCAACTCCAATATTCTCAGCGGCAGGCCGACGTGCGCGCCGCGTACGGTGTGCAACGCCTGCAGCGCGACCTGCCGCCCGGGCGTCTTGGCCGTCAAGAAAAACAGTTTGTCGATACCGCGCTCGGGCATGGCGCGCAGTGCAGGGAAGATGGTGCCAATAGTCTTGCCGATGCCGGTGGGCGCCTGCACCAGCAGCGTGCGGGACTGCACGCACGCGCGGTACACGCCACCGGCCAAATCGCGCTGCCCAGGTCGGAATGGCAACTGTGGAAACTCCAGCGCCTGCAACGCGGCATCGCGCGCACGCCGGTGCGCCTGCTCGCTTTGCGCCCACACCAGAAAGCATGCGCAGAGCGTGTTAAAAAAAGCTTCCAGGTCGGGCGCGGACCAATCCTCGTTTAAGGGGTGCTCGGTTTGTTCAACCACGTCGAAGTAAACCAGGCTCAGCGTGGTGCTGGGCAGCGATCGACTCTGGCACATCAGCCAGCCATACACCTTGAGTTGAGCCCAGTGCAAGGCGCGGTGGTTGGGCGCGATGGCAGACACCGAGCCGCGAAAGGTCTTGATCTCTTCAAGCACATTGGTGGCAGGGTCATAGCCATCAGCGCGGCCACTGACACGCAACGGGGTGTCCGAGCCGTACATGCCGGTCAGCATGACCTCTGCCTCATGGCCCGGTGCGCTGCGGCTGGCGACCAGCACGTGCCCTTCCCTGCCCTGTTGCGCACTGGGCGAGGGCGTAAAGCGCAAATCCAGATCACCAACCTTGGCGGCAAATTCGCACAGGTTGCGCACCGAGACGCTGTAGCCCGCCTCATTCATGGCGCAGCGTCTTTGGGCAAGTCAGGCATGTTGAGCCCCCGCTCCAATAACATGTGTTGGTCCGGCCCGTCCGCTGTTCCCATATCGGCGTGTGCCCGCAGCGGCGTGGCTTTGGCCAACACCATCCACAGCGCAAAGGGCAAATCGGCCACCGCGCGTTTGGGCGCATTGCGAAGCACCTCCAACCGCTCGTTTTGCAGCACGATCACACCGCATTCCAAGGGAATTTCGTCCGCTTCGGCAATGGGCTTGCCCTTGCGGTCGCAGCCCAGCACATACCAGCACTGGCCGCCCGCGTCGAGGTAGCTGTCGCGCTTGTCCTTGGACTTAAGGTCGCCCAGCAGATCGGCGCGGCTGACCTTGATCTCGTGTACTACCGGCTCCAAATATCCCGCTACCGTGGTGTTACGGATGGAGAACACATCGGGCATGCATATCTTCCATCGGGCGCGTTCTTCGGGCTCCGAAGGCAAACGTGCGCGGATACTCAAATCGGTCCAGACGATACGGCCATCGCGCAGCATCTGCTGTGCCACCCGGTCTACCAGGGCGTCATGCGCCGAACGGGCCTCGCGGTTGCTGTGAAAGGCCTGGGCCAGGTAGACGATGCCCGCGTCGGTGAGGCGCACCTTGTCGTGACCGCTGGGCTCCACCGTGCGCTCCAGCAAACCGGCGGCCAACAACTCCACCTCCACGCTGTCCTGGCAGGGCCAACCAGCTGAGCGATAAATATCGCGGAGTCGCCGAGCATGGACGCGTCCCAAGGCGATGGCGTTGATCGTGACCGTGCGGAGCATGGGGCTAGCATACTGTATAAACAACCAGCACTACAAGTCCAGATCACTCGTACGCAGCCTGAGTCAAAACTCAGGCTCATACCCCTAAGATTTACCGGGTTTAGGTGGTGGCGGTGGAGGTGGCGGCTGTGGCGGTGGAGGTGGATTTGCAGCAGCAGCAGCAGCGGCGGCTCTCTCATTTGCCCGCCGTCCGGCAGCGGCCCGATGCAGTGCTGCCGCTTCTTCCGGCGTCAACTGGCGGTCATCATCTTGTTTGGCAGATGCCTCGTTGCAGTTAACCCCATGATTGGCTTCGCATTCCGCAACAATCTCTTGCGGGCTCTTCGCAGCAACCGATGGTTTTTGCGCGTTGCGCGCACCGGCTGCTTCGTCAGCTGCTTTTACTCTCGCATTGACGGCGGCGTTTTCAGCCGCCCAGTCCTTGGTTGGAGCTGGCGTACCAGCCGGAGTCACCACAATGGGTACAACCGTCTCTTTGGCATCCGCCGCCGTGCAGGGGCTAGCGGAATAGCTGATTTTGCCGTTTGCAGTGGTGCACTTGA
>JBDTAG010000006.1:0-4286 GCA_039924745.1 Rhodoferax sp. | reverse complement strand
CCCCCAACTGGTGCGCGTGCTAGCAGAGCACTACAGCTTCAAGCTCGACACCTGGATCACCATGCACGAGGGCTTGCGCAACAGCCCATCGACCAAGGCCACGTTTGACGCGCTGGTGGTGGGTATGGACAAGTACGTGCAGGGCCAGGGTTCTCTTAAGTAAAATCGGCCTCTAGCCCTCGTGAATATTAGGTATATGGCTATAAAAATAATAGCGAATTGCAGACATAAACCCCATTTATGACAGCTTGAACACCGCCACCGACTGAACCAGCTCGTTGGCTTGGCTGTTCAGGCTCGAAGCCGCTGCCGCCATCTCTTCCACCAATGCAGCGTTTTGCTGGGTGGCTTGGTCCATTTGCGTAACCGCCTCGCCCACTTGCGACACGCCCAGGCTTTGCTCGCGGCTGGCCGCGCTGATCTCGCCCATGATGTCGGTCACGCGGCGGATGCTGCTGACCACTTCGTTCATGGTGTTGCCGGCCTGGTTGACCAACTGCGTGCCCTGGTCTACGCGGGCCACGCTGTCGTCGATCAGCGTCTTGATTTCTTTGGCTGCACCGGCGCTGCGGCCCGCCAGCGAGCGCACCTCTGATGAGACCATCGCAAAGCCCCGGCCCTGCTCACCCGCACGGGCAGCCTCTACAGCCGCGTTCAGCGCCAGGATGTTGGTTTGGAACGCAATGCCGTCAATCACGCTGATGATCTCAGCAATCTTCTTAGAGTTGTCGCTGATGCCCTTCATGGTGTCCACCACCTGCGACTCCACCGCGCCGCCCTGGGCCGCTACGGTGGACGCGCTCTGGGCCAGTTGGTTGGCCTGCAGGGCGCTATCGGCGTTTTCTTCACCGTGGACGACAGCTCTTCCGTCGGTGTTGGCAACCTGCGACGCACGTTGACCGAGTGGCTGCAGGCCGACCATCTGCAATGGTGCCCAGCACCACGCGGCAACTATCATCGCGCCATGTCCCGTTCTGCGCGCCTCTTTGACCTACTCCAAACCCTGCGGCGCCACCGTCGCGCGGTGAGTGGCCAAGTGTTGGCGCAAGAGCTTGGCATCAGCATTCGCACGCTCTACCGCGACATTGCCAGCCTGCAAGCACAAGGCGCGCAGATTGAAGGTGCGCCGGGCGTGGGTTATGCACTCAAACCTGGTTTTGTGTTGCCACCGCTCATGTTTACGCCCGAAGAGATTGAGGCGCTGGTGTTGGGCGCGCGCTGGGTGGCGCAGCGGGCCGACGGCGCGCTGGCCGATGCGGCACACAACGCGCTGGCGCGCATATCGGCGGTGCTGCCGCCCGAATTGCGCCACGACCTCGAAGCCTCGGCCTTGCTGGTTGCGGTGAGCCACCATGCCGACCAAGAACCGCTGGCCGACACCGTTGCACCCGAGCTGCTGCGCAAAGCCGTACGCACCGAGCGCAAGCTGCACATCGTCTACCAAGACGCACACGGCGCGCAGTCCGAGCGCACCGTCTGGCCCTTCGCCATGGCCTATTTTGAGCGTGCGCGCGTGTTGATGTGTTGGTGTGAATCGCGCCAAGACTTTCGCTATTTCCGCACCGACCGCATTGCCAGCGCCGACCTGCTAGACGCGCGCTACCCGCAACGCAAACAAGCGTTGCTCAAAGCCTGGCGGCTTACCCTCAACCCAGAGCAGCGCTACACCATACTGCCAGAAACTGACAGCATGTGACCTTAGCCTTGGCTCCTCTCACCACATAGGAGTCTTTTGATGAAATTTGCCTCAGTACGCCTCGTCACCGCCGACCCTGCCAGCGTCGATGCGCTGGTCGCCTTCTACACCCGGCTCACCGGCGTGGCTGCCACACGGCCTGTGCCAGATTTTGCAGAGCTGCGATTCGCGGGCCTCGTCTTGGCCATCTCCACCGAACGATTGGTTCAGCAGTTCAACGCAGGTGTTGCCATCGCTGCGGCCAACCGATCGGCCATTCTGGAATTTGAAGTGGACGATGTCGATAGCCTGCACCAGCAATTGGGTGATGCGGCGCTGGACTACGCCATGCCACCCACCACCATGCCATGGGGCAACCGCGCGATGTTGTTGCGCGACCCGGACGGCAACGTGGTAAATGTATTCACCAGACCCGCAGCCTAGGAGCCCGCCATGCTCAAAGCATTTATTCACTTTTTTGCCGTCGAGCATCGTCACCAGCGTGGTCTTGGTGTTGATGCGTTAGTGCCCCCGGCGGACAATGCAGCCGATGAACAAGGCAGCGCACCACACGTTTGAAACAGCCGAGCAGCTCCATGCGTGGCTGCGCGTGCACCACGCCAGTGAAACGGAGCTGTGGGTGCGCATCTTCAAAAAGGCCACCGGCACGCCCTCGGTCACGTGGGACGATTGTGTGGTGGCCGCCCTCTCCTGGGGCTGGATAGATGGGGTGCGTAATGCGTTGGACGACACGTCGTTTTTGCAACGCCTGACCCCACGCCGAGCGCGCTCCAACTGGTCGCAAAAAAACGTGCAGCATGCCGAACGGCTGATCGCGCAGGGCCACATGCAAGCTGCTGGCATGGCGCAGGCAGAGGCCGCGCGCAACGATGGGCGCTGGGTCAGTGCCTACGCGGGCACTGCCACCATGGTCATCCCCGTAGACTTTTTAGAGGCCCTGCAAAAAGACCCTACCGCCCACGCCTTTTACGCCACCCTCAAACGGCAACACTTGTTCAAGATCTACTACCGGCTGCAAAGCGCCAAGCGCCCCGAAACCCGGCACAAGCGCATGGCAGAGTTTTTGGCGCAGCTGGCTCGTGGCGAAGCCCCTTGATGTTGGTCTAATAGGGTTCTAGCGTAAAAGAGAAATTTGCCATGAAAAAACTATTACTGTCCGTGCTGCTAACCACCGCCGCGCTAGCCGCCAGCGCCGAGACCATCGGCAGCGTCAGCACCACCTTCAAACTGCTCAGCCCTAACGACAAAGTGGTGGTAGATGTGTTTGACGACCCGGCGGTGGACGGTGTCGCCTGCTACCTGTCGCACGCCAAAACCGGCGGCTACTCGGGTGCGCTGGGGTTGGCCGAAGACACGTCAGATGCCGCAGTGGCCTGCCGCCAGGTCGGCCCCATTAGCTTCAAGGACAAAATCGACAAACAAGACGAGGTGTTCAACACCCGCTCGTCGTTTTTGTTCAAACACGTGCGGGTGGTGCGCATGGTGGATGTCAAGCGCAACACGTTGGTTTATCTGGTGTACTCCGACAAGATCGTCGAAGGCAGCCCCAAAAACAGCGTGACGGCGGTGGCCGTGCCGGCGAATCAGCCTATTCCTGTCAAATAGGTTCTTGTAAGAAAATTTGGCTGTAGCCCACGTGGAATGGCCTACCCAATCAACCGTCCCTTAGCAATCCACGCCTCCGTCTTGCGGATCGACAGGTGATAGCGCGCGCAATTGAAGCCCGCTTTCTGGAGTAGCACTTTTGTGCTACATTGAATCCCAGTCAACCGGAGCCACCATGTCCACCACCACCATTCGCATTGAAGACGACCTCAAAGCCCGCGTTTCCGCCGCCGCCGAGCAAATGGGCAAGTCGGCCCACGCGTTTATCGTAGACGCCTTGGCCGAGCGGGTGGAACAGGTAGAGCAAGACGCCGCCTTTCACGCGCTGGCCGACCAGCGCTGGGCCAACATCCGAACTACCGGCAAAACGGTGGCCTGGGACGATGCAAAAGCCTACTTGGCCGCCCGCGCAAAAGTTGGCGGTGAAGGTGAGAAAGTCGTCAAGCCCACCGCCCGCAAGCTCGGCAAATAAGCGCCAGCGCCCACGGCCGCATGACCCGCATCGAGCTCGCCCCGGAAGTCTTTGACGACTTCGACCGCTTCTTTGACGACATCGCCCAGCATGACCCAAGCTCTGCGCCTGAGCGCATCGGCGAGATTGTGGACGCCATTCAAATCCTCACCCATAGCCCCCAGATTGGCCGCCCCGTTAAAGGCGGCAAGCGCGAACTGGTGATTGGCCGTGCCGCGCGCGGCTATGTGGCGCTCTACCACTATGTGGAGGCGATCGACACCGTGTTTGTGCTGGCGGTTCGTAGTCAGCGGGAGGTCGGGTTCAAGCGGTGAGGATTGGTGAAATAGGGTTGTAGCCCTCGTGGAACATGCGCAAGCAGCTACCAAAAGCAGAGCAAGCTAAATCTTTATGCGGTGAATAACTTCCATATTCACCGCATGCTTCCCCACAAACCCCAATCCCAACGCACCTACCTTTGGCAGCGCCCCGACTGGCCGCAGTGGCGGTTTGACGCGGCTGCGCTGGCTGCGC
>JBDTAG010000005.1:0-4697 GCA_039924745.1 Rhodoferax sp. | reverse complement strand
CAGCAGGCCACGGCTTTGGGTGCTTTGGGTACTTTGGGCTTGGTGTGATAAAAAATGCACGGCAATGTTCCTTTGCGATGAATGGTGCTCGGCCTTAGGCGACGACTGCAACGGGGTCAATTGCGGTTTTATTCGGCCCTGCAATACAATCTTTGCAGCGGGCGGCCGTGGTGGTTTGCCTCCGTCAGTCACCTTTTCTTTGAGGCACACGCGCTGATGATGCTATCCAATACCGTTCTTTTTGTATGTCCCCAGTTCTGATGACAAGCGTGGCGGCACAGGCAGCGCCGACGGATGCCCCGCAACTGATTCGGGTGGGCCTGGTGGAGGACGACCCCGCGACCAGCGCATCGTTTGTGGCCATACTTTCTGCGGCACCCGAACTGGCACTGCAAATGGTGGCTTTCAACCTGGCCGATGCCTTGCGCCAGCTGGAGCACACCCCGCTGGACGTGCTGCTGGTAGACCTGGGCTTGCCCGATGGCTCGGGGCTAGACCTGATCCGGGCCGCCTGCCTGCGCTGGCCAGACTGTGCGGTGATGGTGAGCACGATCTTTGGGGACGAGGCCCATGTGTTCAGCTCCATCGAGGCGGGTGCCAGCGGCTACCTGCTCAAAGACATTTCGCTGGACCGCCTGGTGATCGAAATATTGAGTTTGCATGCCGGCGGCAGCCCCATCAGCCCATCGGTGGCGCGCAAAATTCTGATGCGCGCGCGGCCCACCGTGGCACCAGCCAGCCCCACGGCGGTGAATTTGTCGGCCCGCGAGAGCGAGGTGCTGCAACTGATCAGCAAGGGGTTTACCGCAGAAGAAGTGGCGGCTAGGCTTGCCGTGTCGCAATCCACCGTGCTCACTTTTGTCCGGCGTATCTATGCCAAGTTGCAAGTGGGCTCACGGGCCGAAGTGATCACCGCGGCGCACCGGCTCGGCTTGTTGCATGAAGGCTAAGCGGCAGTGCTGGGCAGGGTTGCTGCTGACATTGGCTTTGGCACTATGCTCGCTCGGCATAGCCCATGCTTCAGACTTGACCCCTGTGACCACGCATTGGTTGGCAGCCGATTACGCAGATGTGGTACCAGGCGAATACGATCCGCCACCGCGCGTACCTGCTTTGGTCACAACACGGAGTTCTTGGGAGTCGGTGGACCTGCCCCATGCGCGGCCCTACACGGTTTTGATGTGGGGTAGCCTGTCACCCAAGGCCGATGTGGTGTGGTACCGGCTAACCGTACCGCCTTCGGCGCAACAGGGGTCGCAAAGCGACGGCGGCGATCTACATCTTTACCTGCCACGCTGGCAAACCATCGGCACACTGGCTGTGTATGACGGTGAAAACCTGATCTACCGCACCGGCGACAGTTTGGTGTGGAACAGTTTCAACACTCCGCTATGGCTGAGTCTGCGTGCGCCAGCATCGACACCCCGCTACGTCTTCATCCGAATGGCCAGTCAGCGAGGGAGTGGTAGTGCGCTGTCAACCGCTTGGGTTGGTCCCAGCAATGCACTGCAGTGGCGCTACCGGCTGCGCACTTGGCTTCAGATTGACGCGGTTGCCCTGAGTAGTTGGGCATTCTTTTTAATCGGCCTGTTTGCGCTGGCCGTGTGGTGCGTGCGTCGCGACGCAGCGCTCTACGGTGTGTTTTTTGTCACGTCGGTGGCTTACCTGTTGCGTTCGATGCATTTCACAGTGGGCGAGTTGCCGCCAGTTTTATCGGACGACTGGTTCGGCTGGCTCACCGTCAATTCTTTGCACTGGGGCGCGATGGGTGTGTTTTTCTTTATGCTGTGCGTCAACCGGCGCAATACGCGCTGGTTGGGTTGGGCCATGCTCGGCTTCAGCACTGCCTTGTCCATATTGACATTGCCAATACTCACACCGGCCGCGGTGCGCATCGCCGTGCTGCCATGGGTTTACGATGCCACGGCTGTGGTGGCATTTGTACTTGCATTTGCTGGTGTGCGCGATGCATGGCGGTCGCGCTCGCGAGAGGGAATGGCGCTGGCACTGGTCTTTACGCTGACCATATTTTTTGGGCTCTACGATTTAACGTTGGCGCAGCACTTAACCAACATGGAGGGTGTGTATTTGACGCCCTACAACGCGATCGGAATATTAACGATTTTCATGATCATCGTTTACCGCCGGTATGTCGGTGCGATCGCACATGTGGAGCAGTCCAACGCACTGTTGGAAAGCCGCCTAGCCATACGCGAAGGTGAGCTTGCTTTGAGTTATGCGCGGTTGCGTGAATCCGAACACCTGCAAACCCTCAACGACGAACGCCAACGCATGACGCAAGACATGCACGACGGCATCGGTTCGTCACTGATCAGCGCGCTGCGCATGGTAGAGCGCGGCAAGCTCGACGTCGGGCAGATGGCGATGGTGCTGCAGGAATGCATTGACGACTTGAAGCTGTCTATCGACTCATTGGAAATTGTTGACCCAGATTTGCTGGCGCTGATGGCCACCTTGCGTTTTCGCCTGGGTCCACGCCTAATGGCTGCGGGCATCGAGGTGCAGTGGCGCATGGTGGATTTGCCGCCTGTGCATTGGCTAGATGCGCAAAACGCGTTGCACATTCTGCGCATTGTTCAAGAGGTTTTGGCCAACATCATCAAACACACGCCCGCCACGCAGATTGCATTTGAGTCCGAGTTCGATGACGAAGGTGTGACGGTCCGCATCACCAACAACGGCGGCGTTCCGTTTGCCCCGCCCGACGCAGACACGGCGCCCGACAAAGGCCCGCCCGGCAGGGGCTTGTCCAATGTGCGGAGCCGGTGCATTGCTATCGGCGCACGCTGCACCTGGACCAAGACCAGCGATGGCAGCAGCTTTGCGCTGTGGCTGCCGCAGCGGCGCGCCACCGGCTGATCGGACCCCGGTTCACATCCGTCTACAAGGCTTAATTGGTCTTCAAAAGTCGGGCCAGTTGTTTGCCCGATTCATCCATCAGCACCAACTGGTCGCGCTCTATCTTGGCCTTGCGCGTCAGCTCCAAGGCTTTGAAGAACATATCCTCTTGCGAGCCCGGCATGCTCAAGCATGCCCGGCCGGTGGACGCCAAGGGCCCCAGGCGCAAGCTGTCGGGCGTAGCAACCGAAGGACCGGCAAAACCATTACAGCCCCCGGTACCCGCAATCTTGTCAGCACTGACCCAACGCAGTTTGGGCTTGGGGTTCAACACTTCCCGCTTACCGTCGATGGCAAAGGCGGCCCATTCAGTGCCTGCCAAAGTCAGCGCTGTAGGCGCGGTAGGTGTCGATGGCACCACAGAAGGCACAGCCGCGGCCGTTGTGGAGCCTGTGTTGGATGGCGCGACGGCACAGGCGCTCAACAACACCGCCGTCATCATGGAACACAGCGCAATGCGATGCGGTAGTTGGAATGCCTTCATGGATGCTCTCCTTGCGTATGCCGCTTCCGGCGATCGGGTGTTTGAGGTAACTCAGTCGAAGAACCGGGCAGTCGCCCACATGTTCCCGGCGGCATCTTTGGCCGATAACTTTGGCAGCTCTCCCATATCGGGCCATTGAATGTTCAAAAACGGGTCGTTCCACGCAATGCACTGCTCGTGCTCGGGTGCGTAGTAATCCGTCGTCTTGTACAAAAACTCTGCGTTCTCAGACAGCACCACAAAACCGTGGGCAAAACCGGCGGGCACCCAAAGCTGCGCTTTGTTTTGCTCGGACAGGATCGCACCCACCCACTTACCAAAAGTTGGGGACGAGCGGCGAATATCGACCGCCACATCGAAAACTTCGCCCGACACCACGCGGACCAGTTTGCCTTGGGGCTGCTGGATTTGGTAATGCAAGCCGCGCAACACACAGCGTGCGGAACGGGAGTGGTTGTCTTGTACGAACTCAGTTTTCACGCCGGTTGCTTCAGCAAAAGCGCGCGCATTAAAGCTTTCATAGAAAAACCCCCGCGCATCGCCAAACACGCGCGGTTCGATCAAGCACACGTCGGGGATCTCGGTACGCGTTACTTTCATGGGTGCGCTCCTTCTTTGAGCAGGCCCAAAAGGTATTGACCGTAACCATTTTTAGCCAAGGGCTGTGCCAGCTTGAGCAGTTGTTCGCTGTCGATGAAACCATTGCGCCAGCAAATCTCTTCCAGGCAGGCGATCTTCAGGCCTTGGCGGCGCTCCAGCGTGGCAATGAACTGGCCCGCCTCCAGCAAGCTGTCGTGCGTGCCAGTGTCCAGCCAGGCATAGCCGCGCTGCATGATCTGCACGCTGAGCTGCCCCAGATCCAGATAGGCTTGGTTAACGGCGGTAATTTCCAACTCGCCACGGGCGCTGGGTTTGACAGCCTTGGCAATATCCACCACTTGCTTGTCGTAAAAATACAAGCCGGTTACCGCGTAATTGCTCTGCGGCGTTGCAGGCTTTTCTTCAATGCTGCGCGCCTTACCCTTGTCGTCAAAGGCCACTACACCATAGCGTTCAGGGTCGTGCACATGGTAGGCAAACACGGTAGCGCCCTGCTCTTGTTTGTGCGCACTGCCCAACAAAATTTGCAGATCGTGGCCATAAAAAATGTTGTCGCCCAGTACCAGCGCACTGTCGTTGTTGCCAATGAACTGGTCGCCAATGATGAAGGCCTGCGCCAAGCCGTCCGGGCTGGGTTGCACCGCATATTGCAGGTTGACGCCCCACTGGCTGCCGTCACCCAGCAACTGCGCAA
>JBDTAG010000004.1:0-3128 GCA_039924745.1 Rhodoferax sp. | reverse complement strand
TGTAGTCGGGCGTGTCCAGCGTGGGGTAGCGCCCGCTGATGATGGTCTTGGCCATGTCGACAAAGGCCGCCACCTTGCCCTCGGGTACATACAAATGGTCGACCGTGGTGCAGACCGCCCGCGTTGAAACACTTGCCAAACAACAGGCGCTCGGCCGCAGTGCGCAGCGGAAAATCGTCGAGCAAAATGCCAGGCGATTTGCCACCCAGCTCCAGCGTGACGGGGCAGAGGTTGGCGGCGGCGGCGGCCATTACCGAGCGGCCGGTCTGGCCCGAGCCGGTGAAGATCAGGTGGTCAAACTTGAGCTTGGAAAACTCCACGCCCACGCCGCCGGTTTCGTCAAAGAATGCCAACTTGTCACGCGGGAAATACGCCGGGATTTTCTCCATCAACAACGCCGTGATGTGGCGCGAGTTCTCCGACATCTTGACCATGGATCGGTTGCCTGCGGCGAAGGTGCAGATCAACCCGTTGAAGCTGGTCCAGATCGGGAAGTTCCACGGAATGATCGCGCCCACCACGCCCAGTGGCTGGGGGATGACGCGGTTGGACGCGCCCAGAAAATTCTTGATGTCGATATGGCGGCTCTGCGGCTTCATCCACTCTTTGAGGTGTTTGAGTGTGTGGCCCACACCGTCGATGATGCTGAAGATCTCGGCGAACAGCGATTCATGGCGCGAGCGGTTGCCGTAGTCTTTGCTGATGGCGTCGAGGATGGCGTCGCGGTTGTCGACGACAAAGGCCTTGAGCTTGAGCAGATCGGCTTTGCGCTCAGCAAAGCTGGGGTTGGGGTGGGCCAGGTAGGCCGCGCGCTGGAGCTTGAGCGTGTCTTCGAGATCGAGACGAACCGCGTCGATCGATGTCGCGGTATGCAAGATTTTTGCAGGCATGGGTTTACCTCTGGTGTAGCGGGTGAATCAGTGTGGGGGTGTTGGCGCGGGTGCGGCCAACACATCGGCTACATATCAGGTCTTGTAGCTGGGGTCCAGGCGGTCGGCCTTGCGCAGCAACGCGGGCCACGCGAACGCGCCGCCCAGACCGCCAGTCTGTACACGCATGGCTTCGGCCACGCCTTTGACGATGAGCGGGTTCACTTCGGTGAGCTCACCACCGGCTTGGGCGCTGATCTGGATCTGGCAGGTGGATTCAAACGTATACATGGCCAAAAAGGCGTCGGCAATGGTCTTGCCCACGGTTAACAGTCCGTGGTTGCGCAGCATCAAGAAGTTGGCCGTGCCCAAATCGGCTTGCAGGCGCGGCTTTTCTTCGTCGCGGAAGGCCACGCCTTCATAGCCGTGGTAGGCCAGTGAGCCCAGCACAAAGGTCGATTGCTGGCTGATGGGCAACACGCCGCCCTTTTGCGCGCTGACGGCCACACCGGCGCGGGTGTGGGTGTGGATAACGCAACCGGCGTCTTCACGTGCCTCGTGCACAGCGCTGTGGATCACAAAGCCGGCCGGGTTGACGGGGAAGGGCGAATCGATCAGCTTGTTGCATTGCTGGTCTACCTTGATCAGGCTGCTGGCCGTGATCTCGTCAAACATCAGCCCATAGGGGTTGATCAAAAAGTGGTGTTCAGGGCCGGGGATGCGGGCACTGATGTGGGTGAAGACCAGGTCGCTCCAGCCATAGGCGGCCACCAGTCGGTAGCATGCTGCCAGGTCAACGCGCAACTGCCATTCTTCGGGGCTGACCTGGTTTTGGAGTGAAGGAATGTTCATGGCGTGGTCCTTTGGTAATGGTCTGTCACATTAACCGCCCGTTGGTTGTAAGACTGTTAAAAATATTACAATTTAGGGTAATCACCGGGAGAAAATGGATGGGCGACTCAAAAGACGATTTGCTGGGAACTATGTCCATGAATCCGTGGTTTGGCGCACTTCCGCTGGGCGAGCGCAAGGCGATGTTGGCGGCCGCTGATGTTTTGCAGATGCGCGCGGGCGAGATGCTGTACCGCAAGGGTGATACAACCGGCGGTTTTTATGGATTGGTACAGGGCGCCTTCAAGGTGTCGACGCTGGGCGAGGACGGGCGCGAGGGCATTTTGTCGGTGGTGGAGGCGTGCAACTGGTTTGGAGAGGCATCGTTGGTGGACGGCCTGCCGCGTCCGCATGACGCGACAGCGGTGCAGGCCAGCACCGTGCTGCGGATCAAACCGGCCGCGTTCGCCCGGTTGATGCAACGCAGCGCATTTGCCCGCGCCATCGCTGTGCTGCTGTGTGGCCGTGTGCGGGTGTTGTACGGCATGGTGGAAGACGCTATGCTGCGGTCGACCCGCACACGCATCGCGCGGCGCCTGTTGAGTTTGGCGCGTGGTGATGCGACGTTGGCAAATGACGCGCGGGCCAGCGTGGCCGTGTCGCAGGAGGCGCTGGCGATGATGCTGGGCATTACGCGCCAGACGCTGTCAAAGGAATTGAAGGTGCTGGTGCGCGATGGAGTGCTGAGCTTGGGCTATGGGCGGATTGAGATTGTGTCTATGGGGGAGCTGGAGGTGCGGGGGGCGTTGGCTTAGTCAGTCAACCGTTCCGCCGCCCACAACACCTGCTTCACCACCCCCAGCACGTGGTCGCGCTGCGCAGGCAGCTTAAGTTCACCAGCCTCATCGAACGCCTCACCCGCGCGGCTTAGTGCGAATTGCCTGGGTGCGACCCAGCATTGGGCGTTGGTCATCAGCGGGTTCAGGTGGCTTAACGAGCGCAGTCCGCCTAGCCCGCCGTTGGATGCGCTCATCAGGCCGACGATCTTGCCGCGCATGGAGCGGTCACCGTCGGACCAGACGGGGTCGCCTTTGACGGGGCTGCTAATCCAGTCGATGGTGTTTTTCAGCAGGGCGGTATAGGAGCCGTTGTATTCGGGCGAGCAGATGATCCAGGCGGGGTGGTCATACGCAATGGCTTTGAGGCGCATCACGTCTGCCGGTGTGCCTTTGGCCTCTAGGTCGGCGTTGTACATCGGCACGTCAAAGTCGCTCAGTTCGATGTGGGTCACGTCCGCGCCTTCGGCCCGTGCCAGAGCGGCGGCGGCGTGTGCGAGGTGGCGGTTGAAGGAGTTTTGGCGAGTGCTGCCCGCGAAGATGAGTAGTTTGGTCATGGGGATATTGTCGTCAATTCAGTTGGGTGTGGGTT
>JBDTAG010000003.1:0-6392 GCA_039924745.1 Rhodoferax sp. | reverse complement strand
GGTGCGCGAAATGCTCACCCGCGTTCGTGCCGATGGCGGCCTGATCAATGCGGACGACTACCGCCCCGATGGCCTTGAAAAAGCCTTCGGCATGGGTGGCGACGGTCTTTACCGCCTGTCGGATACCCAAGCGCAAGAAATTCTGCAAATGCGCCTGCAACGCCTGACTGGGCTGGAGCAGGACAAGATCGTGGCCGAATACAAAGAAGTCATGGCCGAAATTGATGACCTGCTGGACATTCTGGCCAAGCCCGAGCGCGTATCGGTCATCATTGGTGAAGAACTGGGCGCGATCAAGCAGGAGTTCGGCCAATCCAAACTGGGTGCGCGCCGCAGCTTGGTGGAGCACAGCTCGTACGACCTGTCCACCGAAGACCTGATCACGCCGACTGACATGGTGGTCACGCTGAGTCACAGCGGCTACATCAAGAGCCAACCGCTCTCCGAATACCGTGCGCAAAAGCGCGGCGGACGCGGCAAACAAGCCACGGCGACCAAAGAAGACGACTGGGTGGACCAACTCTTCATCGCCAACACACACGACTACATCCTTTGCTTCTCCAACCGCGGCCGTTTGTATTGGCTCAAAGTGTGGGAAGTGCCCCAGGGATCGCGCGGATCGCGTGGTCGCCCTATCGTCAACATGTTCCCCTTACAGGAAGGCGAAAAAGTCAATGTGGTCTTGCCGCTGACTGGCGAAAAGCGCAGCTTCCCTGCCGACCAGTATGTGTTCATGTCCACCTCCATGGGCACGGTCAAGAAGACCGCGTTGGACGAATTCAACAACCCACGCAAGGGCGGCATTATTGCGGTCAACCTGGACGATGGCGACTACCTGATTGGCGCCGCGCTGACCGACGGTAAGCACGACGTGATGTTGTTCAGCGACGGTGGCAAGGCCGTGCGCTTTGATGAAGAAGACGTGCGTCCATTGGGTCGTGCAGCCCGCGGCGTGCGCGGCATGTCGTTGGACGTGGGCCAAAGCGTGATCGCCATGCTGGTGGCCGGAGATGAACAACAAAGCGTGCTGACCGCCACCGAAAACGGTTACGGCAAACGCACCAACATCACCGAATACACACGCCATGGCCGTGGTACCAAGGGGATGATCGCCATCCAGCAAAGCGAACGCAACGGCAAGGTCGTAGCTGCCACGCTGGTCCATGTGGACGACGAAATCATGTTGATTACCGACAAGGGTGTGTTGGTTCGCACCCGCGTCAGCGAGATACGGGAACTCGGCCGCGCCACCCAAGGTGTGACCTTGATCGGACTGGATGAAGGCTCCAAGCTCAGCGGACTGCAGCGTATTGTCGAAAACGATGCCAATGCAGCCGGTGAGGAAGCTCCTGACACCGAAGGCGGAGAAGCCGAAGCTTCTTGATTGCATCAAGAGACTTCTGCCTAACCATTCAAGATAAAACGCACACAAAACCAGCGCCCACCCGCTATGGCACGCACGCTCCCTGAACTTCGCATCCAAATTGACGCAGTCGATGCGGAGTTACTAAAACTACTCAACCAGCGCGCGGCGCTGGCCAATGAAGTGGGTGAAATCAAACGCGTAGAAGGTTCTGCCGTTTTTCGACCGGAGCGCGAAGCTCAGGTCATTCACCATCTGCAAGAAGCCAATGACGGTCCGCTGAAGAACGCCAGTGTGTCAATGATCTGGCGCGAGGTAATGTCAGCCTGCCGGGCTTTGGAAGCGCCGCAACGCGTTTCTTACTTGGGGCCAGCTGGCACCTTCAGCGAAGAAGCAGCTCTGCGTTTCTTTGGCTCCAGCATCCAACACGTTCCTTGTGCCAATTTCGACGAAGTGTTCCGCGCGACAACATCGGGCGCAGCTGAATTTGGCGTTATTCCGGTAGAGAACAACACAGAAGGTGTGGTCACCCGCTCGCTCGATTTATTGCTGCATTCCCCACTGCACATCGTCGGTGAAATCAGCCTACTGGTACGCCACCATTTGCTGCGTACCACGGCCTCACTTGAAGGTATTGAGATCGTTCTAGGCCATCCCCAGGCTTTGGCCCAGTGCCAGCAATGGCTCAATACCCATCTGCCAGACGCCGAACGGCGCGCAGTCTCCAGCAATGCCGAAGGTGCGCGCCTGGCAGCAGCGCACCCCAATTGGGCCGGTATTGCAGGTGAACGCGCGGGCTCGGAATTTGGACTGCATATTGCCTCCCACGCCATCCAGGACGAGGCTTTTAATCGCACGCGCTTTGTGGTGGTCTGCCTGCCCAGCACCATGCCGGCGCCACAAGCCACAGGCAAAGACTGTGTAAGCCTGGTGGTTTCGGTGCCCAACAAACCGGGCGCTGTCCACGACATGCTGGTTCCGCTCAAGCTGCATGGCGTGTCCATGACGCGCTTCGAGTCGCGACCTGCGCGCTCCGGCCAGTGGGAATACTTTTTCTATATCGATCTGCAAGGTCACCCTACGCAACCAAACGTCGCGGCGGCCTTACACGATTTGCAAGGCCTGTGTGCTTTTTACAAAGTGCTGGGCACCTACCCATTGGCAGATTGATGCACATTCTTTGGAATTCCTATGTTTGAACAACTCGGCTTGATTGGATGCGGATTGATGGGCGGCTCGTTTGCGCTCGCGCTCAAACGCGCCGGTCTGGTCAAACGCGTAGTGGGCTATAGCAAGTCCCCCAGCACCACGGAGCGCGCGCGCCTGATGGGCGTCATCGACGTCGAAGCGCCCTCTGCCCTGCTGGCAGTGTCCGGTGCCGACATTGTGCTGATCGCCGTACCTGTTGCCGCCACCGAGGCCACTTTTAAGGCGATCAAGCATTTGGTCACCGACAAAATGCTGGTCATGGATGTGGGTTCTACCAAGCGCGAGGTCATCGACGCTGGACGGCGTGCGTTGCGCGAACACATTGGCTCGTTCGTACCCGCGCACCCGATCACCGGCAAGGAGGTGTCGGGCGTGGACAATGCCGACCCCGATTTGTACGTGGGCCGCCAGGTCATCCTGACCCCTATCGAACGCACGCTGACCGTGCAATTGCAAAAGGCAGTGGATGTGTGGACCGCGTTGGGTTGCCGGGTGCTGAAAATGTCGCCCGAACAACACGATGCCGCTTTTGCCTCCGTCAGCCATTTGCCGCACCTGATCGCCTTTGCGCTGATGAACGCCATCTCCGGCCAGCCACAAGGACAAGACTATTTGTCTTTGGCTGGCCCCGGCTTTCGGGATTTCACCCGCATCGCCGCCAGCGACCCCAAGGTCTGGCGCGACATTCTGATTTCCAACCGTGAAGAGTTGTTGGCGCAGTCCAAAATTTTTCAACGCAACCTGCATGCGCTGGAGTTGATGATTTCCAGCGGCAACACCGAGGCGCTGGAAGGCCTGATAGAGCAAGCCAGCAACACCCGCGGCACGTGGAGCATGACCTCGCGACACAACCCCTGATGTATTCCACCGCATTCATAGACCTTCCCCCACTGGCCGGTGCATCGGGCACGGTGACCCTGCCAGGCTCCAAGAGCATTTCCAACCGGGTTTTACTGCTCGCAGCGTTGAGCCAAGGCACGACAACCGTCCACGACCTGCTGGATTCGGATGACACCCGTGTGATGCTGGATGCCCTGCGCACACTGGGATGCGGCATTCGCCAAGACGGCAACACCGTGCAGATAGACGGACTGGCCGGTCAACTCAGTAACCGGCAAGCCAAGCTGTTTCTGGGTAATGCAGGCACGGCCATGCGACCCTTGACCGCTGCTCTCGCCGTTTTGGGTGGAGACTTTGAACTCGGTGGCATCGCGCGCATGCACGAGCGTCCGATTGGCGACCTGGTGGATGCATTGCGCCCCTTGGGTTGCAGAATCGACTACCTGGGTAACACAGGTTTCCCACCACTACACATAGGCCAGCCAGAATTGAAGCTGGATGCGCCCATCCGCATTCGCGGCGACGTTTCCAGCCAGTTTCTGACGGCGCTGTTGATGGCGCTTCCTTTGGTTGCCCGCGCCGACATCGTCATTGAAGTCGTCGGCGAGCTGATTTCGCGGCCGTACATCGAAATCACTCTGAATTTGCTTGCGCGCTTTGGTGTGCAGGTGCAACGTGATGGCTGGCAGCGTTTCACCATTCCCGCCGGTTGCAAACTGCAATCGCCGGGCGACATTCACGTTGAGGCCGATGCCTCATCTGCTAGCTATTTTATAGCGTTAGGCGCAATAGCCACGAGGGCTAGCGGCCAGAATTCCATAAAGATTCTGGGCGTAGGGGCCGACTCCATCCAGGGCGATATCCGCTTCATGGACGCGGCGCAGCAGATGGGTGCGCACATTGTCAGCGGCCCCAACTGGCTGGAAGTGTCGCGGGGCACTTGGCCGCTCAAGGCCATCGACCTTGACTGCAATCACATCCCGGACGCTGCCATGACATTGGCCGTGATGGCGCTCTATGCCGACGGCACCACCACGCTGCGCAACATCGCCAGTTGGCGCGTCAAAGAGACGGACCGAATATCCGCCATGGCCAACGAGCTGCGCAAGTTGGGCGCCACTGTCGTCGAGGGCGCGGACTTCATCCAGGTCACGCCACCGGCCGATCCTGGGCACTGGAAAGCGGCGTCGATTCACACCTATGACGACCACCGGGTTGCGATGTGCTTTTCGCTGGCAGCTTTCAATTCGGCCGGTGTTCCCGTGCGGATTGAAGACCCCAAATGCGTGGCCAAGACATTTCCAGACTACTTCGAGGCATTGTTCTCGCTGGCCCACACGCCACAAGCCGCCATTCCCGTCGTTTGCGTGGACGGCCCCACCGCATCCGGCAAGGGCACGCTGGCCGTAGTGCTGGCGCAAAGGCTGGGCTACCATTTTCTCGATTCCGGCTCGCTCTACCGCATCACCGCGCTGGCGGCCCAACGTGCGGGCCTTGGGCTGGACGCTACCCACGAGCAGGCGATCGCCGAACTGGTCAAAGGCTTGCACATCCAGTTCAGCAACGGCCGCGTGCTGCTAGGCGGCGACGATGTGAGCGAAACGATCCGCACCGAAGAAGCCGGCATGAATGCCTCCAAAGTGTCTGCCCTGCCCCGCGTGCGCGACGCTTTGATCGATCTTCAGCACAGTTTTCGCCAATTGCCCGGCTTGGTGGCCGACGGACGCGACATGGGCACGGTGATCTTTCCTGACGCGCCGCTCAAGGTTTTCCTCACCGCCAGCGCTGAGCGCCGGGCCGAGCGGCGCTATAAGCAGTTGATTTCTAAGGGGATTTCAACTACACTCCCATCTCTTCGCGCGGACCTGGAGGCACGTGACGCTCGGGATTCATCCCGAACCGTCGCACCACTGAAGCCCGCAGAAGATGCCCAGTTGCTGGACAACTCAGATTTGACGGTTGAAGAATCGGTAAATCTGGTGTTGAACTGGTGGCAAAGCAAGCAGCCGTTTTAAATCGTTTAGAACAGCTGGTCGGTCCATACCGCCCCTCTCGCGCAGCAGCGCATTGGTGGTGTGGTTCAACAACTTAACCCCGCAGCTTCGGTTGCAAAAAAAATGTCAGAATCTTTCGCAGACCTATTTGAAGAGTCACAAAAACGCTCGGAAACCCGCATTGGTGAAGTCGTTACCGCTGAAGTCGTTCGCATCGAACACAACTTCGTCGTGGTCAACGCCGGCCTGAAGTCCGAAGCGTATGTTCCATTGTCCGAATTCAAAAGCGACAAGGGTGAGCTCGAAGTTCAAGTAGGTGAGTTTGTGTCTGTGGCCATCGTCGCCATGGAAAACGGCTACGGCGACACCATCGTCAGCCGCGACACCGCCAAGCGTCTGGCTTCGTGGATGTCTCTGGAAAAATCTCTCGAATCCGGCGAGTTTGTCACTGGCACCACCAGCGGCAAGGTCAAGGGTGGCCTGACCGTGTTGGTCAATGGCATCCGCGCATTCCTGCCAGGTTCGCTCGTCGACACACGTCCTACCAAGGATCTGTCTCCGTACGAAAACAAGACCATGGAATTCAAGGTCATCAAGCTGGACCGCAAGCGCAACAACGTCGTGTTGTCACGCCGTGCAGTGGTCGAAGCCTCCATGGGCGAAGAGCGCGCCAAGCTGATGCAGACCCTCAAAGAAGGTTCTGTGGTTCAGGGCGTGGTCAAGAACATCACCGAATACGGTGCGTTCGTGGACCTGGGCGGTATCGACGGTCTGTTGCACATCACCGACATGGCATGGCGTCGAGTGCGTCACCCATCCGAAGTGGTGACTGCTGGTCAAGAAATCACTGCCAAGATCCTGAAGTTCGACACCGAAAAGAACCGTGTCTCGCTGGGTCTGAAGCAAATGGGCGACGATCCATGGATGGGCGTGAACCGCCGCTACCCACAATCGACCCGTATGTTCGGCAAGATCACCAACATCGC
>JBDTAG010000002.1:0-3503 GCA_039924745.1 Rhodoferax sp. | reverse complement strand
CTACTCTCAAAAAAGAAGCAGTGACATTTGGTAACAAGCACCGCACAATAGGCGCGAGACCTAGAGTCCAGAAAAAGCAATAAGGAGCGCACGCATGTTTCGCCTTCAGTCCATCTCCATCGCCCAGCGCCTGGGCTTGTTGATCGCCAGTTCCCTACTCGGCATCATTGTTTTGAGCACAATTTTCTTGTGGTCCGAGCGAACGTTGGTCATGGAAGAACGTCAACAGGGCGTGCGCCAGACAGTCGAGACGGCACACGGATTGGTGGTCTATTTTCATGCCCAAGTCGCGGCTGGAAAGATGACGGAAGAGGAAGCCAAGCAGCGCGCACTAGCAGCCCTACGCGCCATGCGCTACAGCGGCAATGAGTATTTTTGGGTCAATGACATGACGCCAAAAATGATCATGCACCCCATCAAACCTGATCTTGAAGGCAAAGACTTATCGGACAACAAAGACCCCAACGGTTTGCATTTGTTCGTAGAGTTCGTCAATGTTGTCAAAGCGCAGGGTGCAGGATTTGTCGTCTACATGTGGCCCAAACCCGGCAATGACAAGCCGGTACAAAAGGTGTCCTATGTCAAAGGCTTTGAACCATGGGGCTGGATCATTGGGTCAGGCGTCTATGTAGATACAGTGGATACAACCATCGCCAAGCGCGTGATGAATGCTGGCTTGGGCACCATCGTACTGGCAGCATTGCTGCTGGGCTTGAGCATCTTGATCACCCGCAGCATCCTGCGCCAGCTTGGCGGCGAGCCGGGTGTCGCAGCAGATATCACGCATCGGATTTCACAAGGAGATCTCACCGTAGACATCGGGCTCAAGCGAAACGACACCTCCAGTTTGCTGCACGCCATTGAAGCCATGCGAACCAGTTTCGCTGACATCGTGGGCCAGGTCCGCACGGGATCTGAAAGTGTGGCCACGGCCAGCGCCGAAATTGCCCAGGGCAACAACGATTTGTCCGCCCGCACGGAGCAGCAGGCCAGCGCGCTAGAAGAGACCGCTGCCTCCATGGAAGAACTGGGCTCAACGGTCAAGCAAAACGCCGATAGCGCGCGCCAGGCTAACCAGCTGGCCCAGAGCGCTTCCACCGTGGCCGTAAAGGGTGGCGAGGTTGTAGGCCAGGTGGTAGAAACCATGAAGGGCATTAACGACGCTTCGCGCAAGATTGCAGACATCATCAGCGTCATCGACGGCATTGCCTTCCAGACCAACATCCTGGCGCTCAACGCAGCGGTAGAGGCGGCTCGCGCGGGCGAGCAAGGTCGTGGTTTTGCCGTGGTCGCCAGCGAGGTCCGGTCACTGGCCGGTCGCAGCGCTGAAGCCGCCAAAGAAATCAAGATGCTGATCAACGCCAGCGTGGAGCGGGTCGAAAAAGGCACCGCTCTGGTCGACCAAGCCGGTGAAACCATGACCGAGGTGGTCAGCTCGATCAAGCGCGTGACCGACATCATGGGCGAAATCAGCGCAGCCAGCAACGAGCAGTCGCTGGGTGTGTCACAGGTCGGAGAGGCTGTGACCCAAATGGACCAGGCTACACAACAAAACGCCGCCTTGGTGGAAGAAATGGCCGCAGCAGCCAGCAGCCTCAAGAGTCAGGCGCAGGACCTGGTGCAGGTGGTGGCGGTGTTCAAACTGCGTTCCGACGGTGGCGGCTTTAGTCGCCGGTAACGCGGGTCAGTCGCAACACAACCGACACAAGGTGATCCAGATCGAACGGCTTGCCGATGTGGTCGTTCATACCTGCCGCCAGGCAATCGTCCCGGTCTGATGACATTGCATTGGCCGTCATTGCAATGATCGGCAAATTTGCAAGACCCAGTTGCTTGCGAATGGCTTCAGTGGCGCCGTACCCATCGAGCACGGGCATTTGAATATCCATCAGCACTACATCAAACGGTAGTGTTGGAGGTGCTTCTCGGATCGCATCCACACCCAATTGGCCATTGGCGGCAATCGATACCACTGCACCTTCTGACACCAACAATTCCCTCGCAATCTGCTGGTTCATTGCGTTGTCCTCCACCACCAAGATGCGCAGACCCAACAAACGCGACCGTCCAGGTTTGCGCTGTTGCGGCAGGCGTTCAACGGCAGCGTCGGCCACCTGCATGCGCAGCACCGAGTCATGCAGCATGGAAGCGGTGACCGGCTTGATCAGAACGCCGTCGATGCATTGCTGGTCTGCTGCACTGCGTTGGTCAAGTTCATGGCGGCCATTGTTCGACAACAGGATGATGCGCGGCTGAGCAGCGTGGTGTGCACGACACGCTTCACGAATACATTGGGCCGTGGCCCAGCCATCAAGTCCTGGCAAATGCAAATCGAGGCAGATGAGTTCAATGGCAGGCTCGGTGTTGGGCGTCGCAGTCCACACTGAGGCTAGCAATTGCAATGCCTCGTGTGCACCATCCACCACATCCACCGACCAACCCCACGACCGGATCATGGAGGCCATCAGCTCACCGGCTGCCACATTGTCATCCACCAGTAAAACGCGGCGTGGACGCAGACTTTTGAGTGGAACCGCCTGCAACTCTGACGGGATATCTACGGCATGCGGCAGTACCAGCGTGAAGAAAAATGTGCTGCCCACGTTTGGCGTACTGCGCAACGCCAATACGCCACCCATTAACTCCACCATACGCTTGCTGATCGCTAGCCCCAGTCCGGTTCCGCCGAAACGACGGGTGGTCGACGCTTCGGCCTGCGAGAAACCGCTGAATATCCGCTGCTGGTGTACCGGTGCAATGCCGATGCCTGAATCTTTTACTGCAAAGGCTACGAGACACCCTTCGGGCGTGCTCTCCCGCAGTTGGACAGACACCACGACCTGTCCTTGGCTGGTAAATTTGACTGCATTGCCCGCAAGATTGAGCAAAATTTGCTGCAACCGCGGTGCATCACCCAGCAGCACCGGGGGCAGCGCCGGATCGACGTCGAACAAGACATCAATGTTCTTGTCTCCCACACTGCTGGACAAAATCGTAGACAAGTCACGCAACAACCGATCCAGCAGGAAAGGCTGCGCATCCAGCTCCATCTTTCCCGCCTCGATTTTGGAGAAATCCAGAATGTCGTTGATCAATCCCAACAGCGACTTGGCCGCACCTTCTGTCTTGTCCGCATAGTCACGCTGGCGGACATCCAAGGCCGTCTTTTGCAACAGTTTGAGCATGCCAAGAATAGCGTTCATGGGGGTGCGAATTTCATGGCTCATATTGGCCAGAAATTGACTTTTTGCGACGTTGGCCGACTCTGCCTCATCTTTGGCCAGTTCCAATTCGGCCGTCTTTTCCAGCACCCGCATTTCCAGGTTTTCCTTGGACCGCAATATAGACATGGACATGGCATTGAAGGCATTGGTCGCTTGTGCGATTTCGTCTTTACCTATTACTTGCAACTGCGTGCCGGCCTTACCTTCGCTGATCTGCTGGGCCCCATGGGTAAACTGCGTAATCTGGCGTATCAGGTAGCCACCCAGCACATAGGAAAA
>JBDTAG010000001.1:0-4636 GCA_039924745.1 Rhodoferax sp. | reverse complement strand
GCAATTTCAAGGCCTTGTTCGAATCGCTGGAGCGCGACCAATTGTTGCGCGGCGTGATTACGGCGGATTGATCATGACCATCAAAAAGCTGGACGCTAAACACGCCGCCGAGCTGCTGCTCACCTTGCCGCAGTGGACTCTCGATGCCAAAGTGGGTGCCATTACTCGCGAATTTGTGTTGACCGACTTCATGCATGCCTTTGCATTCATGACGCAAATCGCGATTAGCGCCGAAAAGCACAACCACCACCCCGAGTGGAGCAATGTGTACAACAAGGTGTTGATCACCTGGACCACGCACGACGTAAAAGGCTTGAGCAGCAACGACATTGAGATGGCGCGCCTGTGCGACCAAGCCTTCGAAGGCTACGCGAAAGCGCATGCTGCCACGTAAGAAGGAGACGACCATGCAACAAGCTAGCCCTCAAAAAGTCAAACACGGCCTGGCCGCCGGAAATACTGCCGCACCGCAGCGTGCCGACTGGACGATTGACCAAGGCTGGGATGATTACACCCCAGCGCAGCATGCGGTGTGGAAGACGCTGTATGAGCGCCAGACCAAGCTGTTGCCGGGTTTGGCCTGCGATGATTTTGTCGAAGGCATGAAGCATCTGCCCATGTCGGCCGACGAAATCCCTAATTTCGAAAAACTGTCCGAAACCCTGATGCGCAAGACCGGCTGGCAGATCGTGGCCGTTGCAGGGTTGGTGCCCGATGACGTGTTTTTCGACCATTTGGCCAATCGCCGTTTCCCGGCGGGCAATTTCATCCGCGGTGCGCATGAACTGGACTATCTGGAAGAGCCCGACGTGTTCCACGATGTGTTTGGCCATGTGCCCATGCTGATGCACCCGGTGATGGCAGATTTCATCCAGGCCTATGGCCAGGGTGGACTGCGCGCCCAGAAGTTGGGCAAGCTGACGAATTTGGCCCGCGTGTACTGGTACACGGTCGAGTTTGGTCTGGTGCAGCAGAAGGATGGCCTGCGCATCTATGGCGCTGGCATTGCGTCTTCGTTTTCAGAAAGCACGTTCTCGGTTCAAAGCGATTCACCCAACCGCATTGGCTTTGATTTGGAGCGTGTGATGCGCACCAACTACCGCATCGACGATTTTCAGGAAAGCTATTTCGTTTTGGACAAGCTGGATGATTTACTGGCCTTGGCCAATACCGAATTTGCGCCGTACTACGATCGCTTGGACAGTGGCCCCACCTACCAACCGGGTGATGTGCTAACGACTGACAAAGTGCCGCATCGGGGCACTGGCAGCTACCACTTGGCGCGCACCGCCAAGGTGTAAACCCCAGCCAAAATGGGGGTCGTGTGGGTGGACAATAACGCCCATGCAATCAACACCCACATCCCCCATCCCCGCTCCCCACATCGCCGGCCACTTGCTGGTGCAATGTTTGATAGAACAAGGCGTTACCCACGCCTTTGGAGTACCCGGCGAAAGCTATCTGGCTGTGCTGGACGGTTTTCACCTTTACCGGGAACACATCCAGTTTGTCGTCAACCGGCAAGAGGGCGGTGCCGCCTTCATGGCCGAAGCCCATGGCAAGCTGACCGGTCGCCCCGGCGTCTGCTTTGTGACACGTGGGCCCGGCGCTACCAATGCCTGCATCGGTGTGCACACCGCGTTCCAGGACTCAACGCCCATGGTGCTGTTGATTGGCGACGTAGCCAGCGACCAGCGCGACCGCGAAGCCTTTCAAGAGATGGACTACCGCGTCATGTTTGGCCCCAGCGCTTTGGGCATGGCCAAACGCGTGGAACGCATCGACGACGCGGCCCGCATCCCCGAATACATTGCCCGTGCCTTTGCAACCGCGATGAATGGACGCCCCGGCCCGGTGGTGTTGGTGCTGCCCGAGGACATGCTGACACAGGCCATTGCCGCGCACCATGTGACGGGCGTTATGCCCGCGCCCTTGGCCCGGGTAGAGCCGTCGGATGCGTGGAGCGATCCCGGTGCCTTGCGCACGTTGCGCGAGATGCTGTTGAACGCCCAAAAACCTTTCGTCATAGCCGGAGGCAGTGGCTGGACACCCCAGTCCGCCCAAGCGCTGCAACGCTTTGCAGAAGCCTGGACGCTGCCGGTGGGCAATGCGTTTCGTTTTCAGGACACGTTTGACAACTACCACCCGCTGTATGCGGGCGACGTCGGCATTGGCATCAATCCGGCGCTGGCCAAACGCATTGGCGAGAGCGACTTGGTCATCGCCATTGGCCCGCGCCTGGGCGAGATGACCACCGGTGGCTACACACTGCTGCAGGCGCCGCGCAGCAAACAAACGCTGGTGCACATTCACGCCAGTGCCGAAGAGCTGAACCGTGTCTACCAGGCCGACCTGGCCATCCACGCCAGCATGCGCTCCGCCGCCTGCTCACTGGAGGTGCTGGCCGCGCCGAAGGACGTGGTGTGGGAGGCGTGGTCCAAGGGCTGCAACGCCGACTACCTGGCCAACCTGCAGGCCAGCACTATCAAGGATTTGCCAGCCGACACCACGCGTGGCTTGGTGGACATGCACAGCGTCATCGCCACCGTACAAAAGCATTTGCCAGGCGATGCCGTATTGACCAATGGTGCCGGCAACTTTGCCAGCTGGATGCACCGCTTTTACCGCTACAGCGGCCTGGCCAAAGGCTTCAAAACGCAACTGGCGCCCACCAATGGCGCGATGGGCTACGGCGTGCCGGCCGGTATTGCCGCGGCTATTACCAGTAAGGCAGCTCCATCAGCGGCCGGGCAGGGCAGGGTGGTGTTCACCATTGCGGGCGACGGAGATTTTTTGATGAACGGCCAAGAGCTGGCCACTGCCGTGCAGCACGGCGCCAAGACCATCATCCTGCTACTCAATAACGGCATGTACGGCACCATCCGCATGCACCAAGAGCGCGAATACCCAACACGCACGTCAGGCGCTGGTACCTCCTTGCACAACCCCGACTTCGCCGCCCTGGCCCGTGCGTATGGATACGCTGGTGTGCGCATCCAGCGCACAGCGGACTTTGAGGCGGAGCTGCTGGCTGCGTTGGCGCGGCCCGAGGGCACGCTGATCGAGGTGATGCTGGAGCCCGAGCTGATCAGCACACGGGGGACGCTTGCGGGGGTCACGCAAGCCGCGCTGAAGCGTTGATGGCCTTACTCTCGAAGGTTGTGAAGGCCGCGCCTCGCGTCTAAGCACTAGTCATATGCCAATTCCAATGACCAAACCTATACAAGTCCGCCCCATCCAAGTTTCCGAAATTGAACACGCACGTCTACTGCTTGCCGCCAACAATTGGGGCCCCCGCGTTGCGAACGCAGAGGTATTTCACGAACTTGTATCACGCTCTCAAATCGCGATCGTGGCTGTGCAAGGAGAAGAGGTCGTTGGATTCTTGCGGGCGATAACCGACGGTATGTTCAACGGCTACATCTCCATGGTCGTCGTGGCCGAGGCTTACCGTGGCAAAGGTGTGGGCACTGCACTCGTTCGCGCAGCGATGGGCATCGATACCAAGATGACATGGGTGCTGCGCGCTGGGAGGACCGGTGTTTCTGCTTTTTACGAAAAGCTCGGTTTTGCTGTCTCAGAGGTTGCAATGGAGCGACCGGGGCAACGCTAGAAATACACCGATTTTAGCTATTAATAGTGTAGCTACTATTCCTTATTCCACGAGGGCTAGTGCCTAATTTTATGTAAAGATACTCCCCCGCACCCTTATGGGGTTGCGGGCAAGTTGATTCTGGAATGCCCCGTCTGCCCGAATGAACGGTCGAACAATGTACAGCTTGTTTCCTCAAGGCTCTACGCTGGTCTCTGCATTTGTATGGTTAAAGTTGTGCCATCGCAGATTCAAAGATTTTTCCTTCCTAAATCGGGGAAGCGGTGGTACCGTTACCAGATCAAATTGGCGTGTGGGCTCGTTCTCGTTTCAAACTTTCACAGGCGAGCTGCGTCAGGGAGACCATAGTGAAAGACAACTTCAAACGCAGTTGGTTTTGGATTGGGCTTTTTTTCATACTGGCAACCGGTCAAGTGAAAGCGCAGCAAAGCCAGTGGAATGGTCCGTCACGTGGACCACCAGCCCAGCCTGGAAAAAAGGTGGTTTACATCGCTTCTGATTTCAAGAATGGTGGGGTGATCGGTGTCTACAGAGGTCTGCAGGAGGCCTCGCGCAAGTTGGGCTGGGACCTACAACTGCTCAACGGCGCAGGCGATCAGGCGTTACGAGCCAAGATGTTGAACCAGGCCATCACGGCGCATCCGGATGGCATCATTTTTGGCGGCTTTGAACCAGACGACTATCCCATACAGATTGCTGCAGCCAAACAATCGAACATCACTTTGGTCGGTTGGCACGCCGCAAAGGCTTCTGGCCCCACCAAAGCATTGTTCGTCAACATTACGACTGATCCCGTAGATGTCGCAAATATTGCGGCTAACTTCATCATCAAAGACGCAATGAACCGTCAAAAAACCGTTGGCGTGGTCATCTTCAATGACCAACAATTTGCCATTGCGAATTCCAAGACCGAAGCCATGCGCAAAGTCATTGACAACTGCGCTGGCTACAAAGGGTGCAAGGTGCTTGCGGTCGAGAATGTGCCGATATCGGAGGCATCAACGTTGATTCCGGTTGTGGTAC